>NZ_JBMWDP010000004.1:29499-171845 GCF_049545505.1 Stenotrophomonas sp. NPDC077421
GCGCGCGGGTGGCCTTGGTAGCGCCGGGCTCTGCCCGGCGGGTGTCAGGTGTGCATGTGCCTGACGAAGGGCAGCCGGGTAGAACCCGGCTCTACGGGTGCGCGTGCGTGGCCTTGGTAGCGCCGGGCTCTGCCCGGCGGGTGTCAGGTGTGCATGTGCCTGACGAAGGGCAGCCGGGTAGAACCCGGCTCTACGTGATGCGCGCGGGTGGCCTTGGTAGCGCCGGGCTCTGCCCGGCGGGTGTCAGGTGTGCATGTGCCTGACGAAGGGCAGCCGGGTAGAACCCGGCTCTACGTGATGCGCGCGCGTGGCCTTGGTGACGCCGGGCTCTGCCCGGCGGGTGTCAGGTGTGCATGTGCCTGACGAAGAGCAGCCGGGTAGAACCCGGCTCTACGGGTGCGCGCGCGTGGCCTTGGTGACGCCGGGCTCTGCCCGGCGGGTGTCAGGTGTGCATGTGCCTGACGAAGAGCAGCCGGGTAGAACCCGGCTCTACGGGTGCGCGCGGGTGGCCTTGGTAGCGCCGGGCTCTGCCCGGCGGGTGTCAGGTGTGCATGTGCCTGACGAAGAGCAGCCGGGTAGAACCCGGCTCCACGGGTGCGCGCGTTTGCGCGTTGCGTTACTGCGGTACCCGCACCATCCGGGTCATCAGGTGCTCCACCACGTTCTCCGGGTGCGCGGTCCGGCCCACGTGGGTGCTGGACATCTGGACCACCGAACTGCGCTTGGCGGTCAGGAAATGGAAGCGCGCGCGTGCCGGAAGCCGGGCGATGGGACCGGCGTTGGCGTCGCCACGGCAGATCGCCACGATGGCGTCCAGCCACGGTTGCAGCGCGTCCCTGTCCAGGCCGGGCGCGAACGCCTGCATCCGCGCCGCATCGATTTCGATCGCCGCTTCCAGGTGCTTCGCACCGGGGCACGACACGATCACGCCGACGTTGATGAACTCCTCGCGCTCCACCCGCGGTACCACGCGGATGACGGCGTAGTCATACGTGTGCAGTGTGGGCACGGACGGCCTCCTGGACGAAGGCGGCGCGCATGCGCAGGCGATGGGTGAGGTAATCGATATACGCCTGGCGATACGCCGCCGGGCTGTCGAACGCGGGTTCGTCGACCAGCCAGCTGTCCGGCACCAGGCCGACGATGCGTTCGATTTCCGCGTCGGGCAGCAGCGCGGCCAGCGCGGCGTCGATCGCGTCGATCTGCGTGGCAAACGGCAGCAGCACGTGGTCCCGGATCAGCATGAAGGGTTTCACGCAGGCATCCCCGGCGGTGGCCCAGTCATGGTGGAAGTACATCGCCGCGCCGTGGTCGATCAGGTACAGCTGCCGGTGCCATACCATCAGATTGGGGTTGCGCGCGGTGCGGTCCACGTTGCTGGTGAATGCGTCGAACCACACGATGCGCGAGGCGAGGTCGGCATCCACCGCCATCGCTGCCGGGTCGTAGTTGAGCGCGCCGGGCAGATAGTCGCTGCCCAGGTTCAGGCCTTCGCTGGCTCGGATCAGGTCCTGGATCTCCGGGTCCGGCTCGGTGCGGGCAAACTCGCGATCCAGCTCGACGAACACGATCTCCGGAATCGGCAGGCGCAACGTGCGGGCCAGCTCACCGGCGATCAGCTCGGCGATCAACGCTTTCGGCCCCTGGCCGGCACCCCGGAACTTGAGCACCACCATGCCGTCGTCGTCGGTTTCGACCACGGCGGGCAGCGAGCCACCCTCGCGGAGCGGGGTGATGTAGCGGAGGGCGTGAACAGTGCGCACGGCGGCATCGGCAGGGAATGTGCGCGCATCTTACCGTGACGGTGCGCGGCCGGCCGGACGCGCACCGCGTTGCCGCATCGGGCGACTAGCCCTTCCGGCCCATTCCCGGCCCGCGCGGCGGTGCTAGATTCGGGATATCGCCCCTGCACGGGCACCCAACACCACAAGGGGTAAAGGATGCTGATCCGTCGTACCGCTCTTGCCGCGGCCGTCGCCACGGCCGCGTTCGGCCTGCTGGCCGCCGGCCCGGCCTTCGCCGACTATGCCAAACCGCCGGAACACCTGCTCAAGGTGCTCAAGGCGCCGCCGCCGCCGATGCCCAGCGTGGACCCCACCGGCCAGCGTCTGCTGCTGACCACCGCGCAGACCTACCCGTCGATCAGCCGTGTCGCGCAGCCGTACCTGAAGCTGGCGGGTGTGCGCCTGGAGCCGAAGAACCGCAGCCGCCACGACACCCAGGGCGGTTATGGCATCCCGGCCTGTGTGGCCGATTTCACGCTGGTGGATATCGACAGCCGCAGGCACACGCCGGTGGCGCTGCCACAGGGCTGTGCCGGCAACGCGCAATGGTCGGCCGACGGCCAGCGCTTCGTGTTCCAGAACGCGGTGGATACCTCGGTGCAGCTGTGGGTGGGAGATGCCGCGACCGGACAGGTCAAGCAGATCCCGGGTGTACAGCTCAATCCGATCTTCGGCTACACCGTGCAGTGGCTCGGCGGCAGCCAGAACCTGCTGGTCAAGCTGGTGCCGGCCAACCAGGGGGCAGCGCCGTCCAATGAGGATGGCGCGGCCGGCCCGGACATCCAGGAATCGCTCGGCGCCAAGGGTGAGAGCAGCACTTACGAATCGCGCGACACGCTGACCAGCGTGCATGACGAAAAGCTGTTCGCCTACTACGGCCAGTCGCAGCTGGCAGTGGTGGATGCCAAGGCCGGCAGCGTGCGTCCGATTGGCGCGCCGGCGCTGTACAACGATGTCACGGCTGCGCCGGATGGCGTGCACGTGCTCACCGAGACGCTGAAGGCGCCGTTCTCGCACGCGGTCACCTACCAGCGCTTCGCCAATGACGTGGCCGTGCTGGACCTGGGCAGCGGCCGCAGCACGCCGGTGGCCAGCCTGCCGCTGGCCGATCGCGTGCCGGTGCACGGCGTGCCGGAAGGCCCGCGCGACTTCGACTGGCGCTCCACCGATCCGGCCACGCTGGTGTATGCCGAAGCGCTGGACAAGGGCGACTGGAAGGTCAGCGTGCCCCACCGTGACCGCGTACTGATGCTCAAGGCGCCGTTCACCGGGACGCCGGTGGAGATCGCGCGTACCGCGCAGCGCTTCGAAGGCATCGCCTGGAGCGCGGACCCGGCCGTGTCGTTCCTGTACGAGAACGACGAGAATCGCCATTGGCGCCAGACCCGCATTGTCGATGTGGACCGTCCCGGGCAGGAAGGGCGGCTGCTCTGGGATCTGTCCAGCGATGAGCTTTACGGCGACCCGGGCAACCTGGTGTTCACGCGTCTGCCCAACGGGGCCAGCGTGGTGCGCCAGGATGGCAACCACGTGTTCCTGCGCGGGCAGGGCGCCTCGCCGCAGGGCGACCGTCCGTTCCTGGACCGCCTGGACCTGGGCTCGCTGAAGAGCGAACGCCTGTTCCGCAGCGCTGCCGATGCCTACGAGCAGGTCCTCGGTTTTGCCGGCACCACCGGCCGCGTCCTGACCTGGCACCAGTCGGTGACCGACGCGCCGAACGCGTTCATCCGCACCCTGGGTGAGCGCGATGCAGCCGCTGCCAAGGGCGAGGCGGCGTTCGCGTCCACCCCGGCCGCGCTGACCCAGCTGACCGATCCGACGCCGGAGGTGCGCAAGATCCAGAAGCGCCTGGTGACCTACAAGCGCGCCGATGGCGTGGACCTGTCGTTCACCCTGTACACGCCGCCGGGTTACAAGGAAGGCCAGCGCGTGCCGGCGATCCTGTACGCGTACCCGGCCGATTTCGCCAACGCCGCGCAGGCCGGCCAGGTGTCCGGCTCGCAGCAGACCTTCACCCGTCTGGCACCGTACCGCCTGATGCTGCTGGCCGGCTACGCGATCATCGACAATGCCTCGTTCCCGATCGTCGGCGATCCGAAGACCGCCTACGACACCTACCTGGAACAGCTGGAAGCCGATGCCAGGGCCGCGGTGGACAAGGCCGTGGACATGGGGGTGGTGGACCGCAACCGGATCGGCGTCACCGGGCACAGCCACGGCGGCCTGATGACCGCCAACCTGATCGCGCACACCGACCTGTTCAAGGCCGGCGTGGCGACCAGCGGCTCGTACAACAAGACGTTCACGCCGTTCGGCTTCCAGAACGAGCGCCGGTCGGTGTGGCAGGCGCAGGACGTGTATCTGAAGGCGTCGCCGTTCTTCTACGCGGACAGGATCAAGCTGCCGCTGCTGCTGGTCCACGGTGAGGACGATGCCAATCCGGGCACCGAGCCGTTCCAGTCGCGCAAGCTGTTCCAGGCGATCCGCGGCAACGGCGGCACCACCCGCCTGGTGATGCTGCCGCATGAGCCGCACTGGTACACCGCACTGGAATCCAACGAGCAACTGGTATCGGAAATGCTCAACTGGTTCGACACCTATGTGAAAAACGCACCGGCCGCCAAGCACTGACGGCGCGCTGACGCACGCGACGGCCGCATCCCGCGGGGTGCGGCCGTCTGCGTCTGGGCGCGATGCAGGGGCAACCGGCGGTAGACTTGCCGTTCGCATCGAACCGGAGCAACCGCCATGCCGCAGTCGGCACACACCGTGGCCCTGACCGCCGCCCTTGCCCTGCTCGGGGCGCCGCTGTCCGGCTGTGCGGCCGCGGATGCGCCGCCGATCGGCGCGCCGGCGGTCAATCCGCTGTACGTGACGCCTGCGGAAGCGCTCACGCCGGACCAGGTCCGCTACCTCCAGCAGCAACTGCGCGACTGGCCGCAACTGGAGCGTTATCGCGCGGAAAACGCGGCGCTGCCGGTGGCGCAGGCGGGGCAGCCGCGTGTGGTGTTCTTCGGTGATTCCATCACCGAGGGCTGGGGGCCCACCGGCAGCGGCACGTTCTTCCCAGGCAAGGGCTACGTCAACCGCGGCATTTCCGGGCAGACCACCGCGCAGATGCTGCTGCGGTTCCGCCAGGACGTGATCGCCCTGCAACCGGCGGTCGTGGTGATCCTGGCCGGCACCAACGACATCGCCGGCAATACCGGCCCGGCCACCCAGGCGATGATCGAAGACAACCTGCATGCCATGCGCGAGCTGGCGCAGGCGCATGGCATTGGTGTCGTGCTGGCCTCGGTGCTGCCGGTCAGCGAGTATCCGTGGCAGCCCGGCGTGCATCCGGCACCGAAGGTGCGGGCGCTCAACGCCGCCCTGCAGCGCTATGCGCGCGACCAGGGCGTTGTGTATCTGGATTACTACCGCGCGCTGGCCAATGCCGACGGTGGGCTCGATCCTGTCCTGGCCACCGATGGCGTGCACCCCACGCCGGCCGGGTATGCGCGCATGGCGCCGCTGGCCGAGCAGGCCATCGCCGAGGCGCTGGGGCGATAACGGCGCGCGTGGTTGCCGCAGGCGGCCGCGTTTCCAGCGGCCACGTACAGAAACCGATCACCGCGTGTCTGCCCCGCTGTCCCGCGACACCCGCCAGCACCGGCGTGGCCCGTTCAACGTCAACCGCCGGGGCGAAGGACATCTGCGGGTGACTGCTCGCCGAGGCAGTGGATGCCACGCTGCCGACCAGCACACGGGGCGGCGGAGACGTCTGTGCGCGCCATGCCGCAGGTGCCGGCCCCACGTATCCGCTCAGGCCAGCGGCAGCGTCGCCTCGGCGCGGGTGAGGCGGTCGTGCAGGTCGCGCACCGCCTCGGCCCGGGCATCGGTGCGGTTGGCTTCGCCGAGCGTGCGCAGGTAACGGCAGGCAGCGAATGCCGCCGCACGGCGCTCGTACTCGGCGATCCAGGCCAGCCGGTCGGGCAACTGTGCCTGTGCCGGCGTCCACGCCGCCGACGCCGGACGCACATGGCGGCCGATGCCGATCCGCCACGGTTTGGGCGTCAGGCGTGCACGGAAGCAGCGCTGCAGCGCACACATCCGCGCATACAGCGGGTCGCCGCGCAGCGCGCCGAAGAACCCGGCAACCGCCGGGTCGTCCGGCAGGAACGTGGCGTGCATCGCCAGCACGCGCAGCCCGGCTGGCGTGCGATACACGCGCAGGTGCCAGTCCGGGTGCTGCCGGGCGAAAGCCTCCACCCGCGCCATCGCCCGGGCCTCCACGCCGCCCGCGTTGGCGAACGCGCGGCGCTTGATGGCCGCCACCACGGCGTTGGCGACGATCACCACCAGCGTGGCCACCACCACTGCCGGGATGGCCCGTCCGAGGCCGGGCACGCCCTGCCACGCGGCGCCCACGGCCATCGCCACGCCCGCCCAGAGCAGCAGGGCACCTTTCAGGTCCAGTGCGAATCCGCCGGGGGGCGATTCAAAGTCCACATCCCCGAACAGCACGTCCGGGGTGTTCAGGCACAGCGCGCCATAGCTGTTGCGCGTGACGACCACATCGCCGTGGCGCGACACGATCTGCTCGCGGATCGGTACGCCTTCCAGTCCATAAGGGGTGCGTCGCTCCTGCCGGGGGAGGTCGTTGCCGGCCAGGATCGCCGCGAGCGCCTCGCGGGCGCGCACGTCGGCATGCGCCTGCGCGGCGGCCTCGCTGTCGTCGGACCAGCCCATGCGGGTCACGGTGATGCTGCGGCGCTGCTGCTTGAGCTGCAGGCGGGCTTCGGCCCAGTAGTCGGGAACGATCACGTGCGTCCTTGCCGGCAATGTCGAACGGAGCGGCGAGTGTCGCATGCCACGCGCGCGCCGCAGATGGCGCGGTGCTTGTTGGCACGCGGCTGCTCTTCTAAGATCCGCTGGCATGCGCCCTGAACCGCCCGAGATCCCCCGCTTCCGTCCCTCGATCGCCCTGGCTGGCAGGGTCTGGGCGCTGCTGGGAACCGCCAGCGCAACGGTGACGGCGGTCGCTGTGACCGTGATCCGCGCCTGGGTATACCCGGCGTTTTCCGACGCGTTCCAGTCGATCGGCGTTGTGCCGCCCTTGGTCACGCGGGCGTTTGCCAGCGCCGCGCCGCTGGTGTGGCTCGCCCCGCTTGTGCTGGGCGCGATGTGGGCCTTCGGTCCACGCAAACCGGGCTGGCACCTCCTGATCGGCCTGATCGGCATCTGCACCGTGTTCATCGCCGCGCCCGTGACCATCTTTGCCCTGTACCTGCCGATGATGGCGGTCAACGCGGCCATCTGACCGGCAGCGGCGGGCGGGTGCGGCGCGCAGTGCGCCGCAGGCGATCCGCCGCGGGTGATCCACGCCGCGCTCAGTCGAAGCGCCAGCGCAGCCCGGCATACACGCCGCGTCCGTCGCCAGGCGTGGAGCGCGCCACGTCCTTGCCTGCGTCGTTGTAGCCGGGCGTGACCGTGGCGGCGTAGTGGCGGTCGGCCAGGTTGCGCAGTTCGGCCCAGGCCTGCCAGCGGCCGCTGGGCGCGTCGAAGCCCACGCGGCTGCCGAAGATGAGGTGGCTGTCGGCGCTGAAGGTGTTGGCGTAGTCCACGAACATCCGCGAGGCGTATTCGGTGTTCAGCGCAGCATAGAAGCCGGTGGGATGTGCATAGCGCAGTTCGGCCTGGTAGTAATGGCGCGGCAGGCCCGGCAGGCGGTTGTCGCCGAAGCGGGCGTCGTGGCGGTAGCGGAAATCGCTGAAGGTGTAGGCCTGGCGCAGCGACAGCGTGCCGTCGCTGCCGTGCCACAGCGCGCTGTCCAGCGCAGCTTCGATGCCGCGGTGCACGGTGGGGCTGGCGTTGTTCTCGGCCACGAACAGGTTCGGTACCGGCTGCACTTCCACGCTCAGCAGTTCGTGCAGCACGTGCGCGTAGTAGCCGGTGAGCTCCCATCGGCCGAGTGCGCTTTCGCCGCGCGCGCCCAGCTCCATCGTGGTCGCGGTCTGGTTGTCCAGCGGCAGCGGGGCGCGCTGGCGGCCGGTGGAGGCGCCGCTGCCCGGCCCGAAATACTGGTTGGAGCCCCAGATCATCGACCACGGATGCGCCGGTTCCACCGACCGGCTCAGGTTGCCGAACCACTGCGTCGCCGGCGTCTGCTGCCAGGTGACGCCCAGGCGTGGCGCGTAATCCCAGCTGCGCTCGTTGAGACGCCCGGGGGTGGAGGGCCACGTCACCTGCACGTCGCGACGGGTCTGGATCAGGGCCAGCCCGGTCTGCAGGCGCAGGGTGTCGGTGAGGACGAGATCGTTGGCCACGTGCAGCGTGCTGTCGGTGCCGTGGTGGGAGAAGTCGCGCGTGTGGGTGCCGGCGGGATAGCCGTTGCTGGCAAAGCGCAGCGTTTCGCGCACATCGGCATCCAGATCGTGGGCGATGCGCAGGCCCACCGTGGTCACGCTGTCGCGGCCGAGCAGGCGATGCCGGTGACGGTAGTCCACGGTCGCATTGAGGTTGGTGTAGTCCAGCTGCTGGCGGTACAGGCTTTCGTTCAGGTCCATCGGGTAGTGGTGGTACACCAGCCCGGCCTGCAGCGACGATGCGTCATCGATCTGCCAGGTGGTCATGTTGCCGATCCAGGTGCTGCCCGGCTGCGGGCGCTGCGCGTCGATGGCCACGTTGGCCGGATTGGCCGCGCGCGGATCGTTGCGGATCTGGTCGCGGGTGAGGCGCCCCGGCGTTTCGTGATTGGTCTCGCGGTAGCGCACGAAGAAGCGCGTTTCCAGAGTTGGGGTGATCTGCCAGCCGAGGTTGGCCATCGCGCCCTTGCCGTCGCCGCGGGCATGGCGCTGGTAGCCGTCGAATTCGGTATCGGTGTAGGCGAGGTAGTAGTCGACTGCGCCGCTGACGCCGCCGTACCCCACGCTGCGTTTCTGGTAGCCGCGGCTGCCGGCGTCGTACTGCAGGTCCAGCCCGGCCGAATCGCGACCGCGGCGGCTGACGTAGTTGATCGCCCCGCCCAGCGCCAGCGCGCCGCGTTCGATGCCGTTGGCACCGCGCAGTACGTCGACGCGGCTCAGCCACAGCGGCTCCAGCAGTTCGTACGGGGTACCGCCCGGGCCGGTCAGCGGCAGGCCGTCGAGCGAGACTGCGATGCCGGAGGCATGCGCGCCGGGGCCGCGGTTGATGCCCGAGCCACGGATGGACACCCGGGTGCCTTCGTTGCCCGGCGACTGGGCACTGATGCCGGGCTGGTAGGCCAGTACATCGGCGCTGCTGGCGAGGCGGCGGTCGGCGTTGGCCACGTCGATGACGTTGCCGGCGCCGGGAACGCGCTTGAGCGCGGCGCGGGCCTGGTCGGTCTCGCTGGCGGCGGTCACGTTGACCGCGTCCAGCGTGGTGGCCTGCGGGGCGGCGTGGGCGGCGCTGGCAGCAAAGCTGACGAGCAGGGCGGTGGCGAGCAGGGACGGGGTGGGGCGGGGGGAAACAGTCATGCGTGCGGGATCGGATGGTAGCGACCGGCCGCGCGCGAGCGCGCAACCCTGTCAACTGCGAATGGGGTGCGCAAGTTAACAGGGTGGGCGGAAAACGTCATCTCCCCCGGGGCGGTGCGGACCGCTGGTCCGCACGCGCTTTCAGAGAATCCCGGGCAGATCCAACCCCTTCTCCTTCGCGCAGTCCAGCGCGATTTCATACCCGGCATCGGCGTGGCGCATCACGCCCGTGGCCGGGTCGTTCCACAGCACCCGTGCGATGCGCTTGGCGGCCGCCTCGGTGCCATCGCAGACGATCACCATGCCGGCGTGCTGCGAGAAGCCCATGCCGACGCCGCCGCCGTGGTGCAGTGACACCCAGGTGGCACCGCTGGCCGTGTTGAGCAGGGCATTGAGCAACGGCCAGTCGGAGACCGCGTCGGAGCCGTCGCGCATCGCTTCGGTTTCGCGGTTCGGCGAGGCGACGCTGCCGCTGTCCAGATGATCGCGGCCGATCACCACCGGGGCCTTCAGCTCGCCGTTGGCGACCATCTCGTTGAAGGCCAGGCCCAACCGGTCGCGGTCGCCCAGGCCAACCCAGCAGATGCGCGCCGGCAGGCCCTGGAATCTGATCTTCTCGGCGGCCATGTCCAGCCAGCGGTGCAGGTGCGGATTGTCCGGAATCAGTTCCTTGACCTTGGCATCGGTCCTGGCGATGTCCTCCGGGTCGCCGCTCAGCGCGGCCCAGCGGAACGGGCCGATGCCGCGGCAGAACAGCGGGCGGATGTAGGCGGGAACGAAACCGGGGAAGTCGAACGCGTTCTCCACGCCTTCTTCCAGCGCCATCTGGCGCAGGTTGTTGCCGTAATCCACGGTCGGCACGCCCAGCGCGTGGAACGCGAGCATGGCGCGGATATGGTTGGCCATCGAGGCGCGTGCGGCCTTTTCCACGGTCTTGGGCGCGCTCACGCGCTTGTCGTCCCATTCCTCCACGGTCCAGTCCTGCGGCAGGTAGCCGTTGACCGGGTCGTGCGCGGAGGTCTGGTCAGTGAGCAGGTCCGGCTTGACACCGCGCACCAGCAGTTCGTCCAGCACGTCGGCGACATTGCCGAGCAGCCCGACCGACAGCGGCTTCTTCGCGGTGCACGATGCTTCGATCAGGCGCAGCGCTTCGTCCAGGTTGTCGGTCCAGGTGTCCAGGTAGCCGGTGCGCAGGCGCATGTCGATGCTGCTCTTGCGGCACTCCACCGCCAGGCACGAGGCGCCGGCCATTACCGCGGCGAGGGGCTGTGCGCCGCCCATGCCGCCCAGCCCGCCGGTGAACAGCCACTTGCCGGCCAGGCTGCCGTTGTAATGCTGGCGGCCCATTTCCACGAACGTCTCGTAGGTGCCCTGCACGATGCCCTGCGCGCCGATGTAGATCCAGCTGCCGGCCGTCATCTGGCCGTACATCGCCAGCCCCTTCCTGTCGAGCTCGTTGAAGTGGTCCCAGTTGGCCCAGCGCGGCACCAGGTTGGAGTTGGCGATCAGCACGCGCGGCGCATCGGCATGGGTGCGGAACACACCCACCGGCTTGCCGGACTGCACCAGCAGGGTCTGGTCGTCGTCCATGCGCGTGAGTGTGTCGACGATGGCGTCGAAACTCTCCCAGTCGCGCGCGGCACGGCCGATGCCGCCGTACACCACCAGTTCCTGCGGGCGCTCGGCCACGTCCGGATGGAGGTTGTTCATGAGCATGCGCAGCGGCGCTTCGGTCAGCCAGCTTTTCGCGGTGAGGGTGGTGCCGGTGGGCGCGGTGATGGTGCGGGACGGGTCGTTGCGGGTCATGCGGCGCTCCGGTTGGTCGCGAAGTCAAGGCAGGCCGTCAGCACCTGCGCCAGGGTGCGGCGCAGGTGTGCGGCGTGGTCGGGGTCGAGCGGAGTGGGCCAGCTGTGCTCGTCCAGCTGGTCCGGGGCCGGCTCGGACATGTAGCCACGGCAGGCCAGTTCCATCTGCAGGCTGTGCACGCCGCCGGGGATGTCGCTGTAGTGGCGGGTGATCCAGCCGCCTTTGAAGCGGCCGTTGCGCACCTGCGGCATGCCGCTGATGCGGCACAGGTTCTCCACGACGTCGCTGAGCGCGTTGTCGCAGGACGTATCCGGTGCGCCGGAGGGGCCGGCGGTGCCGAGGTTGAACTGCGGCAGCTCGCCATCGAACAGGTGCGGGATGCGCGAGCGGATCGAATGCGCGTCGTACACCACGACGGTGCCGTGGCGCTGGCGCAGGCGTGCGATCTGCGCGGCGAGCGCGTCGTGGTATGGCGCGAAGTAGGTGTCGCGGCGGCGCGCGATCTCCGCCTCGTCCGGTGCCATGCCCGGGCGATACAGCGGCTGGTTGTCGAAGGTGGTCAGCGGGCACAGTCCGGTGGTGTTCTGCCCCGGGTACAGCGATACGCCGCTGGGATCGCGGTTGAGATCGATCACCGAGCGCGAGATGGCCGAGCGCACCGTGGTGGCGCCCATGCCGCGGGCGAACTCGTACAGGTCGTGCACCCACCAGTCGGCATCGCGGCGGGCCAGCCACGGCGAGACGAAGCGGCTGGCCAGGTCCTCGGGCAGGTCGCTGCCGGTGTGCGGGAAGCTGACAATCAGCGGTGCGTCACCTTCATGCACCTGCAGCCAGTCGGGCCGGGTGTTCATGCCAGCGGCTCCACCTGCGGCAGCACGTCGGCCAGCCCTTCGGCCAGCGCGCCGCTGCGCACCAGGGTGGTGGCGGCCACCATGTCCGGGTGGAAGTAGCGGTCGTCCTGCAGGGTCGGCACCTGCGCACGCAGGCGCGCGCGCACGCCTTCCAGCGCGGTGCTGGAACGCAGCGGGGCGTGGAAGTCGCAGCCCTGCGCGGCGGCCAGCAGCTCGATGCCCACCACGTTGGCCGCGTTCTCGGCCATCGCCAGCAGGCGCCGGGCGCCGTGCGCGGCCATCGACACGTGGTCTTCCTGGTTGGCCGAGGTGGGAATCGAGTCGACGCTGGCCGGGTAGGCACGCTGCTTGTTTTCCGACACCAGCGCGGCGGCGGTGACCTGCGGAATCATGAAGCCGGAGTTGAGGCCGGGCTTGGGGGTCAGGAAAGCGGGCAGGCCGGACAATGCCGGATCAACCAGCATCGCGGTGCGGCGCTCGCTGATCGAGCCGATCTCGCAGACCGCCATCGCCAGCATGTCGGCGGCGAAGGCCACCGGCTCGGCGTGGAAATTGCCGCCGGACAGCGCTTCGCCGGTGTCGGTGAACACCAGCGGGTTGTCGGACACGCCGTTGGCTTCGATCGCCAGGGTGGTGGCAGCCTGGCGCATTACGTCGTAGGCCGCGCCCATCACCTGCGGCTGGCAACGCAGGCAGTACGGGTCCTGCACGCGCACATCGTTGTCGCGGTGCGATTCGCGGATCGTCGAACCCTGCATCAGGGTGCGCAGCGCGGCGGCGGTGGCAATCTGGCCATGCTGCCCGCGCAGGGTATGGATGCGCGGATCGAACGGCGTATCCGAGCCCTTGGCCGCTTCCACCGACAATGCTCCGGTGACCAGGGCGGCCTGGAAGACGGTGGTGATCGCGAACAGGCCGGCCAGCGCGTAGGCAGTGGAGTACTGGGTGCCGTTGAGCAGGGCCAGGCCTTCCTTGGGGCCCAGCACCAGTGGCGCCAGCCCGAAGCGGGCCAGCGCATCGGCGGCGGGCAGGCGCTCGCCGGCGACAAAGGCTTCGCCGACGCCGATCATCACGCTGGCCAGGTGCGACAGCGGTGCCAGGTCGCCGGACGCGCCCACCGAGCCCTGGCACGGAATCACCGGCACGATGTCGTGCTGGAGGAACGCTTCCAGCAAGGCCAGGGTCTGCGGGCGGATGCCCGACGCGCCCTGCGCCAGGCTGGTCAGTTTCAGCGCCATCATCAGGCGTACCACGGGCGCAGGCATCGGCTCGCCAACGCCGGCCGCGTGCGAGAGCACGATGTTGCGCTGGAGGGTTTCCAGGTCATCGCGCTCGATGCGCACGCTGGCCAGCTTGCCGAAGCCGGTGTTGATGCCGTACACCGGCTCGCCCTTGGCCACGATCGCCGCCACGGTCTGGGCGCTGCGCAGCACGGCCCCGGCCGAAGCCGGGTCCAGGCGCACCCGCGCCCCGTCGTGGATCGCGCGCCATTGCGCCAGCGTCACGGCGCCGGGGTGCAGGGTCAGGGTAGTGCTCATGAAATCTCCAGACATCACAGAAGTCAGACGGATACGCCGCGCATCACGCGCGCGTGCAGCGGGTTGAAGCCCATGCGGTACACCAGGTCGGCGGGTGCATCGATGTCCCACAGGGCCAGATTGCAGTCCAGGCCGACCGCCAGGCGGCCGATGCGGTCGGCGCGGCCAAGGGCGCGCGCGGCCTCCCGGGTGAAGCCCACGATGCACTCCTCCACGGTCATGCGGAACAGCGTGGCGGCCATGTTCATCGCCAGCAGCGGGCTGGTGAGCGGTGACGTGCCGGGGTTGGAATCGGTGGCCAGCGCCAGCGGCACGCCGGCCGCACGCAGGGCGGCGATCGGGGGCAGGGTGGTATCGCGGGTGAAATAGAACGCACCCGGCAGCAGCACCGCCACGGTGCCGGCGGCGGCCATCGCGGCGATGCCGTCGGCGTCGAGGTGTTCGATGTGGTCGGCCGACAGCGCACCATGACGGGCGGCCAGTGCAGCCCCGTGCTGGTTGCTGAGCTGTTCGGCGTGGATCTTGATCGCCATCCCGTGGCGCTTGGCTGCCAGGAATACCTGTTCGGCCTGTTCGGCGCTGAAGGCGATGGTCTCGCAGAACACATCCACTGCCTCGGCCAGGCCCTCGGCGGCGATGGCGGGAATCATCGTCCCGCACACCTCGTCGATGTAGGCCTGCGCCGTGCTTCCCGGCGGAATGGCGTGGGCGCCGAGGAAAGTCGGCACGATCTCGACCGCGCGCCGCTGCCCCAGGGTGCGGGCCACGCGCAGCTGCTTGCTTTCGTCGGCGAGGGTGAGGCCGTAGCCGGATTTGATCTCCAGCGTGGTGATGCCTTCGGCGAGCATCGCGTCCAGCCGGGGCAGACTCGCGGCGATGAGCGCGTCGTCGGTGGCGGCGCGGGTGGCGCGTACGGTGGACACGATGCCGCCGCCGGCGCGCGCGATGTCGGCGTAGCTCACGCCTTGCAGACGCTGCTCGAACTCGCCGGCGCGGTTGCCGGCGTAGACCAGGTGGGTATGGCAGTCGATCAGCCCCGGGCTGATCCAGCGGCCGCCGCAGTCGATGCGCCGGGCCGGTTGCAGGTGCGCCTCCGAGCCGGCCGGGCCGACGTGCACGATGCGACCGTCGGTGGCGGCGATCACGCCGTTCCCGATCACCGCCAGGCCGGGGCCGTCGACGGTGATGAGGTGGGCGTTGTACCAGAGGGTGTCACAGTGCATGGCAGCAACCACATTGGTGTATATGTCTATACAATATAGGCGCCTCTTCCGGGATGTCCAGTGATGCCAGCCAACCCCGCTCCGCTGCTCGTTTTCCACGCCGCCCACGCACTGCTGCCCAGCGGCTGGGCGCGTGATGTGCGCATCGCCTGCCAGGGCGGCACGCTGGTCGAGGTGACCGCCGGGGTGCCGGCGCAGCCTGGTGATACCGCACTGGCGATCGCCGTGCCGGGGCTGGGCAACCTGCACAGCCACGCCTTCCAGCGCGGCATGGCCGGCCTGACCGAGATCGGCGGCAACAGCGGCGACAGCTTCTGGAGCTGGCGCGAGCTGATGTACCGCTTCCTGGCGCACCTGCAGCCGGACGCGGTGCAGGCCATCGCCGAACAGGCCTATGTGGAGATGCTCGAATCGGGCTTCACCCGCGTGGGCGAGTTCCACTACCTGCACCATGCCGCCGATGGCACCCCGTACGCGGACCGTGCCGAGATGGCCGCGCGCATCGCGGCGGCCGCACAGGGCAGCGGCATCGGGCTGACCCTGCTGCCGGTGTTCTACGCGCATGCCGACTTCGGCGGCGTCGCGCCCAACCCGGCCCAGCGCCGCTTGATCCACGATGTGGACGGCTTCGCCGAACTGCTGCAGGGCTGCGCGCACGCGCTGCGCGGCAGCGACGATGCCGTGCTCGGCATCGCCCCGCACAGCCTGCGCGCGGTCACCGGCGACGAACTGGCCGCGCTGCTGCCGCTTACCGCCGGCCCGGTGCACATCCACATTGCCGAGCAGACCCGCGAGGTCGATGCGTGCGTGGCGTGGAGCGGCCTGCGTCCGGTGCGCTGGCTGTACGAGCATGCCCCGGTGGACGCGCGCTGGTGCCTGGTACATGCCACCCATGTGGATGCCGACGAAGTGCAGCGGATGGTGGCCAGCCAGGCCGTCGTCGGGCTGTGCCCGATCACCGAGGCCAACCTGGGCGATGGTCTGTTCCCGATGCAGGCCTTCGTGCGCGCCGGCGGCCGGTTCGGCGTTGGCTCGGATTCCAACGTGCTGATCGATGCGGCCGAAGAGCTGCGCCTGCTCGAATACGGTCAGCGTCTGCACGTCCGCGGGCGCAACGTGCTGGCCCCGGGCGACGGCCAGTCCAGCGGGCGCTGGCTGTTCGAGCAGTCGCTGCGCGGTGCCGGGCAGGCGCTGGGCGTGGCCACGGGGCTGCAGGTGGGCGCACCGGCCGATGTGGTCGAGCTGGACGCCGCGCACCCGGCGTTGATCGCGCGCGAGGGCGATGCGTTGCTTGACAGCTGGGTGTTCGCCGCACGTAATGGCGCGGTGCGTTCGGTGTGGCGCCAGGGGCGCCAGCTGGTCGGCGAGGGCCGCCATCTGCAGCGCGATGCTGTGGCCGCCCGCTTCGCCAACGCCCTTCGTACTGTTCTGCAGGCCGGCTGACCGCCGGCCGCGCCCTCCCAGGAATCCCGCGTGACGGGCAAGAAAGCACCGACCCTCAACCAGCGCATCCGCGCCGATCTGGAGAGCCGCATCCTCAGTGGGACGTGGCCGCCGGGATTCCGTATTCCCTATGAGCACGAGCTCATGGAGCAGTACGGCTGTTCGCGGATGACCGTGAACAAGGTGCTCACCGCGCTGGCCGAGAGTGGCATGATCGAACGCCGCCGCCGCGCCGGCTCCTTCGTGGCGCGGCAACCGCCGCACCTGGAACAGGTGGCGCTGGAGATTCCCGATATCGCAATGGCGGTCGGCGCGCGTGGCCACGCGTACGGCTATCAGCTGCTCGAGCGCGCCTATCGCGCCCCGCGCGCCGAGGCCGACGAAGAGGTGGCGCTGGCCGGCGGCGAGAAACTGCTGGCGATCCGCTGCCTGCACCGTGCCGATGGGCGGCCCTTCGCGTTGGAGCACCGCCTGATCAGCCCGGTCGGCGTGCCCGAGGTGCTGGAGGTGGATTTCGCCACCACCGCGCCGGGCAGCTGGCTGCTGCAGAACGTGTCCTGGACGCGCGCCCAGCACCGCATCAGTGCGTGGGGCGCCGACGACGCCGCTGCCGCGCTGCTCGAGGTCAAACCCGGTACGGCATGCCTGGTGATCGACCGCCTGACCTGGCGCGGTGAGCAGCCGATCACCTGTGTGCGGCAGATGTTCCTGGGCGATGCCTGGGACCTGGTGGCGCGTTTCTCACCGGGCGCGCGCTGAGGCTGCGCGCGGCGCGGCCCTCGACCCTGCTGCGGTGCTTCAGAGCGTGGCGCACTGGCGCCAGCGGACCGGCTCGTCCACACCGGGGCGTGGGTTGAGCTGGATGCGCACGGTGCGCAGTGCCGGATAGCGGGTCACCTCGGCGCAGATCAGCGGCCACACCTGGTCGATCTCGCCGGTGCGGTTGATGGCCAGCGTCTGCCGCGTCAGCCAGATGCCGCTCGCCACGCCGGGCTGCCCGGCGAGGGCGCGCGACAGTTCCTGCTGATAGCGGTCCAGGGTGGCAGTGTCGGGGTTGGCCTCCATTGCCGGCGCCGGCGGGGCCGGTGCGGCGGTGACCGGCGCAGGTGCGGGGGCCGGGGCAGGCATTGCGGCAGGGGCCGGCGCCGGGGCCACGGCCGGCGGGGCCACTGCTGCGCCATGCTCCAGGCGCGAGGTCAGGTAGCCCATGCCCACCAACAGGCCCAGGGTCAGCGAGCCCAGCGCAGCGATCGAAATCCGGCGGATCGCCTCACGACGCGCGCCGGCCTGCACCCGCGCTTCCATGTCGCCGGGCAGGTAGGGCTTGAGCAGCGGCCACAGCAGGTGGCCGTCGAGCACTTCCACACCCTGCTTCTCGGCGGCCAGGCGGCCATCACGCTCGACCCGGCCCTCGGTGATCAGGACGCCGCCACGGGCACCGGCCAAGCGCGCGGCGGCGCCCAGCTCGTTCACCGCGGCGGTGCCGATCCGGTAGGCGCGGCCGTGCTTGCAGGACACCAGCCAGCGGTGCTGGCCGTCGTCCATCATGAAGTCGCTGCGTGGCTCACGGCTGTCGTCAGCCTCGCCCGGCACATCCTTCAGGCCGCGCTGCTCGCGCATGGCCCGGCGCACGATCTCGGAGAAATCCCGCCAATGCATCCCTGCCAGCGCGTTCAGCCCGAGCTGGGTCTCCTTCTGCCGCCGCTTGACCAGCCACAGGTAGGCCGTCGCCAGGAACCACACAATGAGGGCCAGCAGCAGGGCCAGAATCCAGGAGAACATTAGATGCTTGATCTGAACAGGGAAGAACGATCAACAGTTTATATGTGCCCACCCGGCTGTGCGGTGTGATGCAAGGCACAAAAAACCCGCCAATCCGTAGCCGTGAGGGGAGGGAACAAACGGCGAAGAAGCGATTGGCGGGTCGATCCGGATTGTCAACAAAGTCCTGCTGCTTTGCAACAATCGCAGTGGCGGGCGATCAGGGGGGCGATCCCGGCGACTGGTGGCTGCCCGGCGACGGGTCCGCATTGGGCGAGGCGTTGCGGCTCTCGGCGCGGTTGACGCGTGCGGTCAGCGCATCGATACGGGCGTTGAGCGCGGCCACATCCTCGGCCGTGGGAATGTTGAGGCGCTTTAGGACGCCTTGGACACGGTCATCGAAGGCCTTCTCGACCTTGTCCCAGGTCCCGGCCGCCTTTTCGCGCGCATCGCCCAGGTGTTCTTCCACGCTGTCGCGCCAGCGCGGCGTGTCGCCGGCCTGTTCACGGTTGCGGGCTTCAAGGGTTTCGCCCTCCTTGACCAGCGTGTCGAACACGCGGCTGCCTTCGGCCTGTGCACGCCCGAACGCGCCCAGCCCGGCCAGCCAGACCTGGTGGGCTGACCCGGTCAGCCGGCGCGAGAAGCGCTCGGCCTGGTCCTGCAACGAAGGCTTCTCGCCCGGGTTGCGCTCGTCGAATTCGTCGTGTGCATTCATGCTGCGATCCCGTTGGTGGACTCCTTGGGATCGTAATCACCCCGACCGTTGCGGCGGGGTGATGGCGTGCCGCCGGTTCAGCCGAGCTTTTCCTTGAGCACGCGCTGGATCTCGCTTTCCACCATGCCCTTCATCGCCGAGAGCAGGAAGCCCAGCTTGGCGGTGACGTGCACCTGGCCGGGCAGCAGCGCGATCGCGCCATCCACGCCGGAGCCGGAGAAGTTCAGCACATCGCCCAGCCAGTTGGACTGCAGCCCGAAGCGCTCGGAGAGCTTGGCCGCCACATCCTCGATCGCCTGGCGTGCGCCGTCGGCGGGAAGGGAATGTGCGTGGCGGATATCGATGCTGGACATGGGGGCTCCTGGCGGACCGTGGCAGGGAAAGGGGGTGCATTGTGCGCATCCTGCGCGCCAACTCCAAGGTCTGCGTCACACTTCTTCTTCCCTGACAGTCAACCTGCTAGGCTTTCGCCGCGTGCAGAACCTGCGAGTCCACTTCACCCATCGCCAACATCCCGACCAGCCCCTGCGGCCCGGGGTGCATCGCATCGTGCGCCACGCCTCGGGCACCGTCCGGCTGGCCGACGACAGCCCGGGCACGCTGCTGCTGGCCCAGTTCTGTCTGGACGACCGTGGCCTGTGGCTGCAGGTCGCCACCGGTATCCGTGGCATCCACGTCAACGGCCGCCCGGTCCGGCGCATGGCATTGCTGCGTCCCGGCGATGCGGTGTATGCCGACGGCGTGGAGATGGTGGTGCAGGGCGAGTGCGAAGCGCTGGCCCAGGCACCGGCGCGCAGCGACGAGGGGGGCGACGACCCGCGCCTGCTGCGTGGCGTGGGCGGCCAGCACCACGGCCGCAGTTTCACCCTCGACCGGCCGCGCGTGATCGGCAGCAGTGTCGAGGCTGACATCGTCATTGACGATCCGGCCTTCGCCGAGCAGCACGCCCGCCTGGAACGCCACGGCGAGCGCCTGTTGCTGCGCGACCTCGGCGCGGGCGAATCCACCCGGGTCAACGGCATCACCGTGCGGCACTGCTGGCTGCAGCCCGGCGATCAGCTGGTGTTCGATGCCCAGCACCGTTTCGTGCTGGAAGTGCCGCACGACGGCCGCCGACGCGCAGTGGAGGCGGAGGAGGACGAACCCCTCGACGCGCCGGCCGATGCCGATGTCGCCACTACCCGGCCGCGCGTGCAGCGCTGGCCGTGGCTGCTGGCCAGTGCGGTGCTGCTGGCCGGTGCGATCAGCGGGCTGCTCTGGTTCGGCGCGCGCTGACCGATAGATTCGTTTGCAACCAAATTCGCCTTGTGCGGCAAGGCCTAAAGCCTGGTGCGCTGCGGCATACTAGGGGTCTTGCCCCATAGGTGTGACATGACGCGCGCGTTCAATTTCAGTGCCGGCCCCGCAACCCTGCCGGAATCGGTCCTGCGCCAGGCGCAGGCGGAGATGTTGGAATGGAACGGCGCCGGCGCCTCCATCGTCGAGATGAGCCACCGCGGGCCGGAGTTCATGGCCGTGGCCGCGCAGGCCGACGCGGATCTGCGCCGTCTGATCGGCATTCCCGACGACTACGCCGTGCTGTTCCTGGCCGGTGGCGCCACCACCCAGCAGGCCCTGCTCGCGCTCAATTTCGCCGGCCCCGGGCAAACCGTGGACTACGTGGTTACCGGGCACTGGGGCAAGACCGCCATCAAGCAGGTTGCCCCCTACGTCAACGTCAACGTCGCCGCCAGCAGCGAAGCCAACGGCTTCCACGACATCCCGGCGCGCGACAGCTGGCGTTTGTCCGATGACGCGGCCTACGTCCACATCACCGCCAACGAAACCATCCACGGCGTCGAGTTCCGCGATACGCCGGACGTCGGCGACGTGCCGCTGTTCGCTGATTTCAGCTCGTCCATCGCCAGCGAGCCGCTGGACGTAAGCCGCTATGGCCTGATCTACGCCGGTGCGCAGAAGAACCTCGGCCCGGTCGGTGTGTCGGTGGTGATCGTGCGCCGCGATCTGCTCGAACGCACCGGTCAGCCACGCGCCGACATCTTCGACTACCGCTCGCACGTGGCGCGCGATTCGATGCTCAACACGCCGCCGACCTGGAACTGGTACCTGGCCGGGCTGGTGTTCCAGTGGATGCTGGCCGAAGGTGGCGTGGAGGAATTCGCCCGCCGCAATGCCGCCAAGGCGGCGCTGGTGTACGGGGCCATTGATGCGTCCGGCGGTTTCTACCGCAACGACGTAGTGCCGGCGGCACGCTCGCGCATGAACATTCCGTTCTTCCTGCCCGACGACACGCTCAACGCGCGTTTCGTCAGTGACGCCAAGGCGGTCGGGTTGCTGGCGCTGAAGGGGCACAAGGCGGTCGGCGGTATCCGCGCCTCGCTCTACAACGCCATGCCGGTGGAGGGCGCCCGCGTGCTGGCCGCGTTCATGCGCGATTTCCAGCAGCGCCACGGCTGAGTTCTCACGTTTCGACCGGGGCGCCTGCCGCCCCATTGCACCTGGAATCCCTGATGGCCAAACAACCCGCCAAATCCACCGCCAAGGCCGCCGCCACGCCCAAGGCCACGCCCAAGCCCAAGCCCAAGCCCAAGGCCGCGTCCAAGCCTGATGGCGCGCTGCCGGCGCCGGTGCTCTCGGACGTGCGAGCCAAGATCGACCATATCGACCGCAGCATCCAGGCGTTGATTGCCGAGCGCGCGCAGTTCGCCCACCAGGTCGGCAAGGCCAAGGGCAAGCTTGCCGCCGCGGTGGACTACTACCGCCCCGAGCGGGAAGCGCAGGTGCTGCGCATGGTGGTGGACCGCAACGAAGGCCCGCTCAGCGACGAAGTGCTGGTGCATGTGTTCCGCGAGATCATGTCGGCCTGCCTGGCCCAGCAGGAGCCGCTGAAAATCGGCTACCTCGGTCCGGAAGGCACGTTCAGCCAGCAGGCCGTGCTCAAGCATTTCGGCCGCTCGGCGCTGGGCCTGCCGTTGGCGAGTATCGAGGAAGTGTTCCAGGAAGTGGAGGCGGGCAACGCCGATTTCGGCGTGGTGCCGGTCGAGAACTCGGGGCAGGGCACCATCCAGATCACCCTGGACATGTTCCTCACCTCCAACCTGAAGATCTGCGGCGAAGTGGAACTGCGCGTGCAGCAGTACCTGATGTCGCGCAGCGGCCGGCTGGATGATGTCGAGCGCGTGTACGGCCATCCCCAGTCGTTCATGCAGACCTCCTCGTGGCTGCGCGCCAACCTGCCCAAGGCCGAAAGGATTCCGGTGTCGAGCAATGCCGAAGGCGCCCGCCGTGCCCGCAATGCCGACGATGCCGCCGCCATCGGCGGCGAGAGTGCCGGGCACGTGTACGGCCTGAAGAAGGTCGTCACCAAGCCGATCCAGAACGACGCCGACAACACCACGCGCTTCCTGGTCGTGGGCCGCACCATCTTCCCCACGTCCGGCCACGACCGCACCTCGGTGCTGGTGTTCATCCACGACAAGCCTGGCGCCCTGTTCGACGTGCTCAGCCCGTTCGCGCGGCACGGCATCAGCATGAACCGCATCGAATCGCGCCCGTCGCACAATGCCAAGTGGGAGTACGGCTTCTTCATCGACCTGGCCGGCCATATCGACGACCCGGCGATGCAGGCCGCGCTGGCCGAGCTGGAAGCGCACTCGGCGCAGATCAAAGTGCTGGGCTCGTACCCGGTGGCCGTGCCCTGATTGATCCGCGTCGCCGCGTACCGCGCGCGACGCACCGGCCCGGCGTCGCGCGACGCCGTGGCTGCTCCCTCCGAACCACGCCGCGCGCCGTGCGCGCGGCTGCCACACAGGACCGACGATGACCGTTTCTCCGTACTGGATCGCCTACAAGGGCCAGCCCCTGCAGGGCAGCCTGACCATTCCCGGCGAC
This sequence comes from Stenotrophomonas sp. NPDC077421, assembly GCF_049545505.1. NCBI lineage: Bacteria > Pseudomonadati > Pseudomonadota > Gammaproteobacteria > Lysobacterales > Lysobacteraceae > Stenotrophomonas > Stenotrophomonas sp. NPDC077421. The sequence continues at coordinate 51,993 of NZ_JBMWDP010000004.1, forward strand.
AAGTCGGTGTCCCACCGCGCGGTCATGTTCGCCGCGCTGGCCGATGGCGTCTCGCGCATCGATGGTTTTCTGGAAGGCGAAGACACCCGTGCGACCGCCGCGATCTTTGCGCAGATGGGCGTCCGCATCGACACCCCGTCGCCGTCGCAGCGCATCGTGCACGGTGTCGGTGTGGATGGGCTGCAGGCGCCCACCGCGCCGCTGGACTGCGGCAATGCCGGCACCGGCATGCGTCTGCTGGCCGGCGTACTGGCCGCGCAGCGCTTCGACTCGGTGATGGTCGGCGATGCATCGCTGTCACGCCGCCCGATGCGCCGCGTCACCGGCCCGCTGGCGCAGATGGGCGCGCAGATCGCGACCGAGGCCGACGGTACCCCCCCCCTTCGCGTGCAGGGCGGCCATACGCTGCACGGCATCGACTTCGCCTCGCCGGTGGCCAGCGCACAGGTCAAATCCGCCGTGCTGCTGGCCGGTCTGTATGCGCAGGGCGAGACCTCGGTCAGCGAACCGCACCCGACCCGTGATTACACCGAGCGCATGCTGCGCGCGTTCGGCGTGGACATCGCCTTCTCGCCGGGCCAGGCCCGCCTGCGCGGCGGCCAGCGCCTGCGCGCGACCGATATCGCGGTGCCGGCCGACTTCTCCTCGGCCGCCTTCTTCCTGGTCGCCGCCAGCATCATTCCCGGTTCCATGCTGCGCCTGCGCGCCGTTGGCCTGAATCCACGCCGCACCGGCCTGCTGGCCGCGCTGCGTCTGATGGGCGCGGATATCGTCGAGGAAAACCATGCCGAGCATGGCGGCGAAGCGGTGGCCGATCTGGTCGTGCGCCATGCCCCGCTGCATGGCGCGGAGATCCCCGAAGCGCTGGTGCCGGACATGATCGACGAGTTCCCGGCGTTGTTCGTGGCCGCGGCCGCCGCGCAGGGCAATACCGTCGTGCGCGGTGCCGCCGAACTGCGGGTGAAAGAGTCCGATCGCCTGGCCGCGATGGCCACCGGACTGCGCACGTTGGGCGTGCAGGTGGACGAAACCGACGACGGTGCCACCATTCACGGCGGTGCCGTGCTGGGCAGCGGCACCATCGAAAGCCACGGTGACCACCGCATCGCGATGGCCTTCGCCATCGCCGGCCAGCTCAGCGTTGGGGAAGTGCGCGTCAACGACATCGCCAACGTCGCCACGTCCTTCCCCGACTTCGACGGCCTGGCTGCCGGCGCGGGTTTCGGGCTGCGCCAGGGCTGATCCGACCGCGTACACACGGTGGCATCCGCCCCACGAAAAAGGGAGGCCAACGGCCTCCCTTTTCGTTACGCACCACCGCCTGCATCAGCGCTCGGTGCGGAAATCCACGGGCACACGCACCACGCTGGCCACAGCACGGCCATTGTGCATCGCCGGCTCGAACTTCCAGTCGCGGACGGTGCCCAGGACCGCACGGTCCAGATCGCGGTCGCGGGTGCCGCTGCGCTGCACGATGCTGGCATTGGTCACCTGGCCACGTGTATCCACGTTGAGGCTGGCCACCACGCTGCCTTCCACGCCGCTGCGCAGAGCGCTGCGCGGATAGGCCGGCTTGGCATTGCTGGCCAGCGGGCGCGCATCGCGGTTGCGTACCGCCGGGGCCGCCTTGCGCTGTTGCGTGGCGTTGGCCGGGGCCGCCTGGCGCGGGGCCGGCGCGGTCGTGGCTACCGGGGTTTCGGTGGCAGGCAACATGCGCTCACCGACCGGCGGCGCGGCGGGTTCGCCCGGCGCGGCATAGCGCAGCCAGACCAGCGCGGCGGCAAACATCGCCACGATCAAGGCCATCCACAGCCAGGGCGACGCACGCCGGCGGCCAGGTTCATCGATGACGTCGCGCTGCTGATGCGGCGAAGCATGCATTTCCGGATGGATAACACTCATATCGGACTCCTGGTGTCGTTGCGACACCCGCAGTCTTGCCCGGGCCCGGTTCCGGATGTGTCAGCGCAACGTCAACGCGGCGACTGCATTGCCGACGGGGTTCAGCTTGCTGAGCCGTTATGCAACCGCCGCCGTGTTACTCCTGCTTGAAGTCGAACGGCACTTCAATGCTGCCCGGCACCGGCTGGCCATTGCTCTGCGCGGGTTGGAAGCGCCAACGGCGCACGGCGTCGGTGGCCGCGCGGTCAAGGTCCCGTGAACCGCTGCGCTGGATGATGGTCACATCCACCGGCGCGCCGGTCGCATCCACATCCACGCGCACCACGACGCTGCCACTCTCGCCCCGGCGCAGCGCGCCCGGCGGATAGCTCGGCGGCGGCGACTGGTCGGCGATCGGCATCGGGCGGTCGCCGGCGGCCATCGCCACCGGGGCTGTTTCCGGCGCCGGCGCTGCCGGGGCGGCGGCCGGCGGCGGAGGCGGTGCGGTTTCCACCAGCTGCGGCACATCCTCACCGGCCGGCGGCGCCTTGGCGTCGGGCATGTCGCTGGAGCCGGCCGCTGCGGGCAGGGGTTCGGGCAGCGGCTCGATCTCGGCCACCTGCTGCGGGGTCTGCGCGGGGCTGGCCTTGTAGAAGTCGTTGTTGCGGCTGCTCAGCCATACCACCAGGAACAACAGCAGGCCGACGCCAAAGGCGATGCCCGCGATGATCAGACTGCGACGGGGCAGGTGGAAGGTGATGTTCTTGCCAGACGAAGAGCGGGAAGCGGACATGAGCCATACCGTTGTGAACCCCCCGATTCTGCCACGGACCCGCTGACTGGCGCGTGTCATGGGCCTGCAGGGCGGCAGAAATCCGCATAACAGGCGATAATCCCCCTCCAGACCCGCAGACCTTTCCCACGCCATGCTCGATCCAGCCCTGCTCCGCCAACAGCCCGCCGACCTTGCCGAACGCCTGCGCACCTCGCGCGGTTTCGAGCTGGATGTCTCCGCGCTGGAGTCGCTGGAAGCTGACCGCAAGCGCATCCAGGTGCGCACCCAGGAGCTGCAGAGCCTGCGCAACAGCCGTTCCAAGGCCATCGGCCAGGCCAAGGCAAAGGGCGAGGATGTGTCGGCGATCATGGCCGAAGTGGCTGCCTTCGCCGATGAGCTGAAGGCCTCCGAAGTGGCCCTGGACGAGCTGCGCGAGAAGATCGAAGCGATCGCGCTGGGCCTGCCCAACCTGCCTGCCGACGATGTGCCGCCCGGCAAGGACGAATCGGACAATGTCGAGGAGAAGCGCTGGGGCACCCCGCGCAGCTTCGACTTCCCGGTGCTCGACCATGTCGAGCTCGGCGCCCGCAATCAAGGGCTGGACGCGGAAACCGCCGCCAAGCTGTCCGGCGCGCGCTTCACCGTGCTGCGCGGGCCGCTGGCGCGTCTGCACCGCGCCCTGGGTCAGTTCATGATCGACCTGCACACCGGCACGCACGGCTATGAAGAGACCAACGTGCCGCTGCTGGTCAACGCAGATTCGCTGCGTGGCACCGGCCAGCTGCCGAAATTCGAGGACGATCTGTTCAAGACCGCCGTTGGCGAGTCGACCCGCTACCTGATCCCGACCTCGGAAGTGCCGCTGACCAACATCGTCCGCGACGAGATCGTCGATGCCGACCAGTTGCCGCTGCGCATGACTGCCCAGTCGATGTGCTTCCGCGCCGAAGCCGGCAGCGGCGGCCGCGACGTGCGCGGCATGATCCGCCAGCACCAGTTCGAGAAGGTCGAACTGGTCACCGCGTGCCGTCCCGAGCAGAGCGAAGACGAACACCAGCGCATGACCCGCTGCGCCGAAGTGGTGCTGGAGACGCTGGGCCTGCCGTACCGCAAGGTGCTGCTGTGCACCGGCGACATGGGTTTCTCGGCGGTGAAGACCTACGACCTGGAAGTGTGGCTGCCTTCGCAGGAGACCTACCGCGAGATTTCGTCCTGCTCCAACTGCGGCGACTTCCAGGCGCGCCGCATGCAGGCCCGCTGGCGCAATCCGGATACCGGCAAGCCCGAGCTGCTGCACACCCTCAACGGGTCGGGCGTGGCGATCGGCCGCGCGATGATCGCGGTGATGGAGAACTATCAGAACGCCGACGGCAGCATCACGGTCCCCGACGCGCTCAAACCGTACATGGGCGGCATCGAGACCATCGGCTGATCCACGAAAAACCCGCCAACATCCACATCCAGCTCGCGCGCGCAGTACTCCTCCCGCGCGAACGCCTGCTGCTGCGTATCGCGCCCGATCACCTGCGCCGGCACCCAGCCCGGTTGCTGGCCTGCTGCCTCGCACAGATACCAGTCGTCCCATCCTTCGGGCCCCTGGTAGCGTTCGCCAACCACCAGCACGTCGCCACGGCTCAAGGTGATCGGCTGGGGAAACTCGCTGCGGTGGGAGGCAACAACGGTGTAGCGCATGTACGGGAATCCATTGCGGAGGAACACAAAGCCTACCCGCAATCACCCGTAGAGCCGGGTCCCACCCGGCTGCTCTACCATCGCGCGCCACCAAAAAAACCTCCCAGAAAAAAGATGGCCCCAAAAGGGGCCATCAGGCGCGGCAACCGGCAGGGGAGAGAGAACCGGTTGCCGCGCACCACACCGTCACGACGAGGGGGAGGGGACGGGATGGGTCGAACGACTCAGGCCGCGGCGAGCGCCTGCGGCTGCGGCAGCGCGGCCAGCGCACCGGCGATCGCATCGGTGCGGTGCTGCGGCGAGTAGGCGATGCCTTCGGCGCGCACGAACTCCACGTTGTCGATGCCGAAGAACGCGAACACCTGGCGCAGGTACGGGTCCTGGAAATCGGTCGGGGCACCGGTGTGCAGGCCACCGCGGCTGCTGGCCACGATCACCCGCTTGCCACCGGCCAGGCCCACCGGGCCGTTCTCGGTGTACTTGAAGGTGCGGCCGGCCACGGCCAGGCGGTCGATCCACGCCTTGAGGGTGGAGGCCACGCTGAAGTTGTACATTGGGGAGCCGATGACCACCACGTCAGCGGCCAGGAACTGTTCCAGCACCTGTTCGGCATCGGCCGCTTCGGCCGCGTCGGTTTTGGCCAGCGAGCTGCTGCGCAGGTGGGCAACCGGCTGGGCGTCGAGGTCGCGGTAGCTGACCTCCAGATCCGGCACCTGGTCGCGCCACTGCTGGACCACGGCGGCCGACAGCTGGCGGGAGACGGAGTTGTCGCCAAGGACGCTGGCGTCGATGTGAAGAAGCTTCATGGCATGTACCTTGTTCTGGGAGAGGCGGTAGACGCCGCCGACGGAGAACACGATAGGTTGTTGCTAGTTTGGGATAAAGGTGGTTGAATGCCACGTATTGTTCTAAATCTGGAACTTCGGAATGCACGACCTCAACGATCTCTACTACTTCGCGATGGTGGTGGACCACGGGGGCTTTGCCGCGGCCGAACGCGCGCTGGGCATCCCCAAATCCCGCCTGAGCCGCCGTATCAGCCAGCTGGAGACCGACCTGGGCGTCCGCCTGCTGCAGCGCTCCACGCGCCGGTTTGCGGTCACCGACGTCGGCACCAGCGTCCATCGCCATGCCCAGACCATGCTTGCCGAGGCCCAGGCCGCACGCGAGGTGGTGGACCGCCTCAGCGCCGAGCCGCGCGGCGTCGTGCGCGCCAGCGTACCGGTGTCGCTGGCGCAGATGCAGCTGCCCAAGCTGCTGCCCAAGTTCCTGGCGCAGTACCCGAAAGTGCGGCTGCAGCTGAACATCAGCAACCGACGCGTGGACATCATCAATGAAGGCTACGACGTCGCCCTGCGCGTGCGCTCGCGGCTGGATGACGACGGCAGCCTGGTCATGCGCAGCTTCGGCCAGGTGCAGGAACTGCTGGTCGCCAGTCCCAAATACCTCGACCGCGCAGGGCGCCCCAAGGACCCGGACGAACTGGCCAACCACGTCACCCTGAGCATCAGCGAAGACGAAGCCCGCCAGCGCTGGGAGCTGCACGGCCCGGAAGGCGCGGTGCGCCGCGTTGACCTGCAGCCGCGTGTGGCCGGCTTCGATTTCCCGCTGCTGCAGAGCATGGTCAAGGACGGTTTCGGCATCACCATGCTGCCGGAAACCGTGTGCGCCGAAGCCGTGCGCAATGGCGAGCTGGAAGTGGTGCTGCCGGACTGGTCGCTGCCGCAGGGCATCTGCCACGCCGTGTTCGCCTCCCGCCGCGGCCTGCTACCGGCAGTGCGCGTGTTCATCGACTTCCTCGCCGAACACCTGCCGCCCCAGCTCGAAGCCTCGCGCCTGGACTGCGGCGGCGCCTGCGAGCGCGCCAAGGAGAAGATCAAGGCCAGCGCGCTGGGTGCGCTGGCGGTGGATGCCGGCTGAGCCGCATCACGGGCGGCCTTGGGAAAACCCGGCCGCTCATGCGAGAATACGCGCCCGGCGCAAGGCCGGCGCGCGACATACGGAGAGATGGCCGAGCGGTTTAAGGCACCGGTCTTGAAAACCGGCGAAGGGTCAAACCTTCCGTGGGTTCGAATCCCACTCTCTCCGCCAATCACGTATAAATCATTGATTCTAAAAAAGAACTTTTGATGTGTCCTGATTGGTAGACGGAAAGCATGCAGAGGCGACAATCGCATGCGTATCCCTCACCATTTGAGTCGGTCCGAGACCGGTCGCTGGTCTTTCGTCCAGCGTGTTCCCGTCGACCTTCAAGCCGTGCTCGACTGCCGGCTGATCAAACGAACCCTTCGAACGAAAGACCTGGTTCAGGCCCACGTGCGTGCGGTCGTGCTGGGCGCAGGCTATGCTCGGCTCTTCGCACAGTTGAAGGATCAACGCGTGGCCAAGCTCAGCAAAACGGATGCTGACCTTCTCATTGATCGTTTGACGAGCGCTGAGAACCTGCGCGAACTCACGTTGAACCGCACCCGGGCGACGGACGGGACGGTCACGGAGCAGTGGCAGATCGACAGTCCGAAGGACTTGAAGCTCTACCGGCAGTTGATGGAGCTGGAGGCCATGGCGGCAACGCTCCAGCAGCCTGAAGCAGCCCACCGGGGGCCGGCCCGCGAGATATGGCCACAGGCGACCCGAGCATCTGCAGCACCACCGGCCCAAGCGATCGAGACGATCGCCTTGGGAAAGGCGCGAGATGCGTTCCTGGCGACGCTCAAGTCCTCAACCCTCCCCAAGACCTACACGATCAAGAAGACGGCCATCGAGGCATTGGTGGCCTTCTTGGGGCCGAAGGCCAAGGTCCACACCATCACGCGATCGGACTTGGCCCGTTGGTATCAGGACATGCGGGAGAAGGGGGCGTCCACGCCCACCCTGACGAACAAACAGTCCTATATCGGCGGCAAGGGCGGCTTTTTCGAGTGGGCCATGGCTTCTGGTCACTACCCGCGGGGTGACAACCCGGCTTCGGGCCATGTGAGCTACTCCCAGCGCGAAAAGCGCGCCCGGAAGAAGCTGGGCTTCAAAGCTTACGATCGTGCGCAGATTCAAGCCCTGTTCGCTCCTGAGGCGCTGGCCAAACTGTCCGAATCGGCCCGCTGGGCTTCTCTCATTGGGCTCTACACCGGTGCCAGGGCGTCGGAGGTCGGTCAGCTCCTCATCAAGGACGTGTTTGAGGAGGACGGTATCCCGTGTATCCGGATCTCAGACGAGGGCGAGCACCAGAAAGTCAAGACAGAAGTGAGCCTTCGCACCGTGCCGCTACATCCCGAATTGCTCAAGATGGGACTCTTGGAGTGGGTCGACGGGAAGCGTGAGGCTGGTGAGACAAGGCTGTTCCCGGCGGCCAAGGCCACGGCGGTGAACGGGCAGGGCAACTGGATCACCAAGGCGTTTAGTCGGCACCTTTCCGAGGTGGGGAGGGGCTGGGAGCCTGCTAAGCGTGGATTCCATTCGCTCAGGAAGACGTTTATCCAGGAGTTGCAGGGGGCTGGCGTGGTGTCTGAGCTCAGGGCGCAGATCGTCGGGCACGAACTTGATGACGAGCATCATTCGACATACAGCCGTGCTTTCACGGTGACAGAAAAGCTGAGAGGTCTGGGAAAACAGTCAGTGGGGTTGAAAGCTCTGCGCCTTCTCCCGAGGAGGCAATGAGCTTCAAGTAGCAAGGCAAGACCTTATTTTGACTAACAATATTTAAAGGGCAGGCCTATATGAAACGTATCTGGAAAAATGATGAGCAGATTAAAGGGTTTGCAGGAATCCTTGACAATCTCTCAGTTGTTGCTATTGCTGCTTGGGTAATCCCGTTCTTCGGGTTCAACCAAGAAGGAAAGACCACATGGATAATGTTCGCAATCTCTCTCGCGGGGGTCGGCTGCGCCTATGGGGCGTTTTGCTTGCGCAAGTTGCTACGTTCGTAAGCTGCGCACTTGGATGGGTTGCCTTCCCTGAGATTGCTGCGCTGCTCGTGCCGACGTTAATCATCACTTTGGTAGTCATTTCTGATGATTTGATGGTTGTAAAGGCGATGAACAATAGACGACTTAACACCCATTGAGTCGTGGTCCATGGTAAGACGATGAAGCATGAAGGGCCCTCAGTCGGGGCCCTTTTTCCACGTCACATGCTTACTTGATTAAAGCTGAGGGACGGTAATCAGCGAATAAAGCACAAGCAGGAACATCAGCAACCCACTCAACAGCCCGAACACCCAGAGCGCGCCTAGCTGGGTCGGCGAGGCCATGACCCACCGCTGCCACCAAGCGAACCCCGTGTCCGTGGCTTGGGTCACACGCGCCTTGACCGGATGCCCCAGGGTCGCCTTCCGGCTTGCGCGTCCGGCGATGAGCAGCCCGACGACGAATCCGAAAGGTCCCAAGAGGAGCAAGGCTCCCGAATACCACCAGAAGAAACGGTCTCGCGGGATCATCAGCTTCCGAGCTGCGGGGTGCGGATGGGTCTCCTTGGTTCCTGTCGGCCGAAGGGGCGCGCGGACCCATAGCTCGATGCCTATCAGCGAGTAATGCAGGGGCATCTATGGACAGTTTGGGCGGGCCGACGATAGCCTTCTTCTTTCGGCTAGGGACCCTCCCATGAGCATCCTCAATGTGTTGCTACGCGCTGACCAGCTGCTCGTCGCGGTCGATACGTGGGCCGAGGACGCACTGACTCAGAAGTCGTCGGCGGGCGCCAAGCTGCTGCTCATCCCGCAACACAATTTGGTGCTGGCCAGTCGTGGCTCCGCCCAGTTTTTCTTGAAGATCTACGAGCTGTGCCTTCAGGCCAGCTTCCGCGCGGATTTCACGATGGAGCAGCTCATGGCCGAGCTGGGTCTAGTCATGGATCATCTTTGGCCGAACTACCTTCAGGCGGCTGAGGACGCGGGCATGTCGAGGGGCATCTTGCACAGCGAGCTCGTTCTGGGCGGCTGGTCGCCGAAGAACGGCCGGATGATGGCCACGGCCTATGCCAAGGATGCGGGCGGTGGTCCGGCACGGGTGCAGCCATTGGAAGGCGGTATGGCGTCGCCTGGGGAGCCGCTGCGTGGGCGTCCGGACAGCTTCGAACTTGAGGCCGTCCTGGAGGCCGGCCACCTGCAGGCAGCCTACCTCAACGAGAGCGTGGGTCGGACCGTGGCTGGGGGACGGCTGCTGGTGGCAGATCTGCGCAACGGACAGGCGATCATCACCGATGTGGCAGCAATCTGATGCTAGGACGCCATCAGCCGATCTGGTTCAAGCCAATCCGGCGTCCCTTGCGAACGCATGCGCCGAAGCCCTCGCTCATACTCGCGGCGGGGCGACCAAGCCACAAATTAGGCCCGTTGCAAGGTAGCTACATCCATCTGAGGTTCAGTCCCTCCGCGTGCGAGCCAAGAATTCATCGAAGTGCGCATTGCTGATGACTTGGCGAGTCCCGCAGCCCCGGCAATAGAGAATCGCACCCCCAGTAACGATTTCCAGATCCGGGGAGTCGGTGGCGTCCACCAGTCGCTCGCAACTCAGGCAGGTCGCTTTCACCGCGGTGACCCTACTTACCAGGCCACTTTCGCGGTCAGAGTCGGCGGACGCATGGCGTAGGAGGAAAAGGCCTGTATATGGCATTTCGCGGTGGCCTCTCGTCGGGCTTCGACGAACTGGCGTGGAGTAGACACCTTGGCAAGTTTGCCAACGGTGAGTGTTCGGTCAACTCTGTGTCGTCGTCTGTGAAGACATCGAGCCGCGCAGCAGCTGTTGGCTTCTTTCCATTGGTGTGCTTGTGTCTAAGCCCTCCCGTCACGCCGAGCTCTCGGGGTTCACGGCGTGACGTTGCGCAGGCTAAGGGCGGGGAGGGGTGGGTTACCGGCCCGGCAACCGAGTGCACCGAGACCGGGCGAACTTTGTCTGGCCCCGTTTGCTCACCCGTTAGCCAGCTGCGCCCAAAGCACCAAGGCCAGCATCGGTAGCGCTTGGAGCAGCACGAGCGTCCCGATCCCGCCAAGGAGGGTCAAGAGTCCCATGATCCACCACTGCCCGACGTTGAACCCCACATCGCGCTGCCGAGCCGCGTAGGCTTCTTGGGGATATGCACGTTCGGCGCGCCCGGTCATGTAACTGGCCCCCAGCGGGCCGACTACGAACCCCAATGGCCCCAGCATGATGAGCGAGCAGGCATACCACGCGAAGAAGCGGCTTCGCGGCGTCATAAGCCTTTTAGCCCGAGGCTCTACCTTGGTGCCGTCAAAGCGCCGGGAGGGAGACTGAGTCTTCATTGGACGTAGGCCCTCCAAGCGCCGTCGACCTTCGCATAGCGCAGGTTTTTGTCGACGGGGAGCGGAACTCGGTTGCCCATCACGTCCATCACGACGGTGCCTCGGGTATCGCACCGATAGCCGTCCGTCTCCTCCGCCGGCGTGCACCCCGTCAGGGTGAACCCATCGATCATGACGATAGGCGCCGATGCGCTCTGAGCCATCAGGTCAGCCAGTGCCTGCTTGGCCTCCGCTTCGGAGGGCTTACCGCTGCAGGCAGTCAGCGTGAGGGCCGCCGCAGCGGCCAGGATCCATGCTTTCATGTCGTTTCCCTTTTGGTGAGGGCGCAAGGCCCGGGGTGCTTCAGCGGTCGCGGTTGCCTTCCGGCTTGAACCCGGCGATCCACATGCGGCCATCCCTAAATGGGGTCAGGATTCCCGACGGGCCCGGGTGGAGGTCCGAGGTCTGAATGAAGCCGCTAACCCAGGCAGCGCGTAGCGCGACCTCGACTGCACGGTTGGCCACGGCATCCCGGCTCACGTTGACCTGGAACGGCTGCGCCGGCGGGTTCGGTCCGGTCGACCGCTGGGTGCCGGTGTTCGGCTTGCTCGGCAGGACCCGAATGCCGCGCAGCGTGTCTTTGCCCTTCCAAAGGGCCGCGTCGTTGAGTTCGGCCACCTCACCGAGGTCGTCGGTCTCCCTCAATGGGGCATCCGAGCACGCCTTGAACGTCTCGGTGGTCGAGACGGTGGAACTGGTCCAAATCCGGGCCTCAACGGTCCAGCACGGCATAGAGGCGCCCCATTCCTGAAACGTCAACGCGACGCGGGGCCAATCGAGCTTTCCCAGTTGGGCCTGTTGGTGGTTGTCCGACCTGAAGAGGTTGGGCAGCTTGCTGGCGCCACTGATCGGGGTGTAGATCGCACCAGGGGCACCATCGGTCTTGAAGCCGCCCTGGGCCGGCTTCACGCCGACCATCTGCTGCCCGGCGTTCTTGAGGCTGCTGCCCAACTGCCGGAAAAAGCCCGGCTTGTTAGGAACCTCTTCCTGCTCAGGGTGGCTTTGCGCGCCTGCGCCTTGGGCGGCCAAAAGCAACGCCGCAGCCAAGCTGGCGGCCATCCTTGTCTTGATCTTCTTCATGAAAACGCCTGTCGTTGGTCGGGAGAGTGCTACATTTCACGAAGAGTCTGCCATGCATTGAGGGACCAAGTCATGCTGTCTTCCCAAGTTTTCAACATCTGTTCACGTGCCCAAGGCTTCCCCCCGTTCGCTATTTGCCGCTCGCCTGAAGCAGGCCAGAGAGCTCCGCGCCATCCCAAGCCAGCGCGCGCTGGGGGTGCTTATGGGGCTTGATAAGAAGCTGGCCAGCAGCCGAGTGAACCGTTACGAGAACGAGACGAGCGGCATCGATCTCGATGCGCTGGGCAAGCTGGCGGACACCCTGGAGGTGCCGATGGCCTACCTAGTGGCTAAGGACGATCACACCGCCGACGTAATTTTGGCGTTGGAGGAGCTCTCCCCAGAGGAACGGGCCGAGGCGGCGCTCTGGTTGCTGAAGAAGATCAAGCGGTAGGGATGGCCACGGTCACGTCGGACACGCGCCGGGCCCATAGGCCGCGGTCCGAGAGCCATACAATCTAACCAAGAAGGATTCTGTGCATGGAAGCAAAAGCGGAAGCACTGGGTTGGGGCAAGGCATATGCGTCGAACCCTGACTTCAAAGCGATCTTCGACGAGATGCATGAGGCCGTGGATGGCCTGCCTCCGCTGCTGCTAGTGCGCGGGCAGGAGCTTCCTTTTCCTCAACTCCACCACGCATGCCTTGAAGCGGATTTGGAGCTGGTGACCGCACTGTTGGACGCGGGCCTTGCAGCCGACACGTATCCTTGCACTGAAGACGAAGACGATGAGCCGGCCTTGGTGTGGCTGGCGCGAGACGAACTTTTGAGCAGCGATGAAAAGATCATCGTCGCAACGCTGTTGCTTGACCGCGGGGCGGATGTCAACGAAGGCGGTGCACTTGACCACGCGAAGGAGGCGGAGGAAGAGTCGTTTGTGGAGTTCCTGGTGCGCCGCGGAGCGGAGTGAAGTGTTGATGCTCCTGCTTCAAGCGGTGCTGAGGCGCGTGGTGAGAGGGAGGAGCATTGCTTGCCATCAATTGGGCGTTAGCAACGGAGTGGCAACGTCATCTCCAGCGCCGGTCAAGAGGAGAGCGCTTATCGAGCTAAACCTGTTGGAGTTCAACCGGCTGGAGTTCAAAGCGATGTGCCGCGGCGGGAGCCGACTATGCAAGGATCTATCGGGGTTTCAAATCCTTGCCGAGCAAACTCTGCATCATGCCAAGGCGGATACTTTTCGCATGAGAACTGGGCAATGCTGGCCGCGACAGCCAAGAGCTTGAACAGGCGTCATGTCCATCGGAGATCCATGGTCGCCGCAGGAAACCAGGCGCAGTTAGCCTAGCCCAGTTGCGGCCCCGCCTTCTGACTTCAACGATCCGTTCTTCTGCGGCGGTAGGTCACCACCCGATCTCGTCCTTCTCCCTTGGCCTTGTACAGAGCTTTGTCAGCCTGCCGAATGGCATGGTCGGCATCCTCGTGCGTCTCGGGGAAGTGGCTGATGCCCATTGAGGCGGTAATGCTGCCGACGATGGGGAAGCCGTGATCGTGAATGCTTTTTCTAAGCCTCTCGGCAACGAACTCGGCGACTTCCGCGCTGATGTCTGGCAGCAATAGCAAAAACTCTTCTCCACCAATCCTGCAAAGAATGTCTTCCACCCTTGAGTTCTGTCGCATCAAGTCTGCCACGCCGGCAATGACCACGTCGCCGGCCTCATGTCCGTGGATATCGTTGACGTTCTTAAAGTGATCAATGTCCAGCGCGATGACCCCAAAGCGGGTATTGGAGCTCGCCAAGATCTCCAGTGCTCTTTCCAAGCCGCGCCGGTTGAGCAAGCCCGTAAGGGGGTCAGTCAGTACTGCGCGATCCAGCCGACCAATCCGATCGTTGAATGCGTTGAAGCTGATGAGCACGGCCTTCTGCAGTTGGTCCGCCTCGTAATACCAAGTGTCCACGGCCGTCACCGTCGAGATGGCTTGTGATACGTCGCTGTTCTGCGCGGTGGACGCAAGTTGCCAAAGGGGGCGCGCGATGCGGCGGGATACGATCCAGATCAAGAGCAGCGACAGCAATCCCAAAGGTGCCGCGTTCAAGAGGACCAGGTTCGTCAAGCGCTTGAGCGGCTGAAGGGTAGCCTCTACGGGCCGCTGCGAAACGATGCCCCAGTGGACTGCGGGAATGGGGGCATACCCTGCCAACATGTGCACGCCGTGGCTGTTAATCGTCGGCATGGCGCCGGCCTCCCCGCGCGAGACCGCTCTGACCACCTCATTTTTCAGGGCGGACTGGCCGACCCGATCGGGCTCGGGGTGATACAGAAGCTTGCCGTCTTGACCCACAACGTAGAGATACGAGCCATCCTTGTAATAGTGCGTTCCAAGGAGGGTGTGAAGGACATTGGGCTCTTTCAGGTGGATGGACGCGCTGATATAGCCTTGGTAGGTCCCCGACGGGTCAAAGATGGGCTGGGAGATGGTCAGCACCAACTTGCCGGTAGCAGAAACATACGGGTTGCTCACCAAGGGCGCGCGGCTGGCGATTGCTAAGGAGTTTGCCAAGCTCGAGAGCACCCGGCCTTCGATCTGGGGCAAGGCGGGGGAGGCCGCCCTCACAAGCCCCTGGCGGTCTACCACGATCACCGAGTTGAACGCGTTGGTCTGGGACTGTAGCCGATGTGCCTCAGATGCGCCGATTTCCGTATCAATGCCGCTTGTCCCGATGACGCGCGCGCTGTAGTCAAGTTGCTGCTGCGTTGATACCAAGAAGTTGTGGGTGGTCTGCGCGAGCTTGTGGGCGTAGACCCGGTTGGACTCAAGGGCGCTGGCGATGAGTTGCTCGCGTTGAACCTGGTAAGCAGCAAAGACCGCGTTTGCCAACATGACCCCCGCTGACAAGAAGGCCAATCCGACGATCAGGCGTTGTAGGTTGAGGTGCCTTGCAAAATGCCGCATGCGGCCTGCGTCCCTTCTTGGTCAAATGGCGCCAGGGCGAACAATTAGAGTCCACCGCAAAGCGTCTGGCGGAACTCCGTCAGTTCGGGCCACCTTAAGCGTACGGTGGACAGCTGGGGGTGAACAGCCGTCCTTCGAGCATTCTGAAAAAAATTCGTGATTGAACTCAAGGCTTAGTTGCCCCCAGCGCTTGGGAACCCGCCAAGGCAGCAGGCATTGGCGTTTTGCGTTCCCGCTCTTCTGCAGCAACAAAAAAGCCGCGCCCACTGGTCACGACGGCCTGGGTAGGAACGTCATTGCCGAGACGTCACCGCAGCCTACTGAGGGGAGAAGGGGCGGGCAGGCAATCCAGGGAGCACAGCTGGCCTTGCTTTGTGGCGGACTTTGCAAAGCTGATAAGGATGTTTGCAGCATCGGTGTGGAAGCGATGTGGAGGGCCGGTGAGCAGGGCATTTAGGCTCCTTCGCTAGCATCGGCCGGAAGCAGCGCTTCCAAGCTGTCGGCCCTCACCGGTTTGCCGAAGTACCAACCTTGCCCGATGCCCTTTGGGGCCAAGTTTCGGAGCAGGCTTGCCTCGGCATGCGTTTCGATTCCTTCAATAGTGACGTCAAGATCCAGCTTGAGCGCTAACTCATAGACGGCCGGCAATACCGACCGAAGCGGTGAATCGGTCGTGATTGCCCCCGTAAACAGCCGATCAATCTTGATGCCGTTGAAGCCGGTCCGTGCCAAATGTGAGAAGTTGGAATGCCCCGTCCCAAAATCATCGATGAGGAATCGGAACCCGGCTCTTTGAAGCGCTGCCATGTTGTCGAAAAACTCGGGCGTCACGATGTCGTTGCGTTCGGTCACCTCGAAGCAGATCTGGGACGGCAGCAGGGAACGCCCTGAAACCTGGCTACAGGCGTAACGGGGAAACGACGGGTCAGCGATGTCTTCCGGTTCCACGTTAATGCAGACGTACAGCTCCTGATCCGAACATAGCAATGGTTGGATTTCGTCGAGCGATGTCGCAAGAACATACCGCGAGAGCAGCGGACCAAATCCGTTGACCTGCGCCAGCGGCACGAAGATATCGGGGCCGATCTCTTCGTTGGCCGATGCATGCCATCGGCAAAGCGCTTCGAAGCCAACCAAGCTGCCGTCGGAAATACGCCGTAGCGGCTGAAAGACGATCGTTAGCTCCCGATTCTGGATGGCGCTTAGCAATCGCTGGTCCAGGCTCCTTTCTAAGTTTCGGTATCGCACAGCTAGCCACCCCAGGCAGAGGCCCATGATCAAACCCAGCCCCGTAAACCAAGCCAACAAGTGGGGGGGAAGCGCCCACAGGCCGGTGCGTGGGGAAGTCACGGTTGCACACACCCCCGATATGTCGCTACATACCGCCCGTTGAATTGTGTCCTTCCGGCCTGCGCGGACCGCACGTGGGTCTGGGTCTACGGCTTTAAACGTGTAGGCTCCGTTGGCGGTGGTGACCACGATGGTGCTCGTCCGAGAGGGATCAACGTTGTCGAATGCAGAAGGAGAGGTGACTGTGGCGACGTTCCCTCGGACGACGACGTTGGTGCCCACATAGGGTGAATTGCTCAAATCGGACGATCGCCAGATCCGCGCCCCATTCCGCTCAAACCGTGGGGGAGGAAGCAACATAGGCTCCTTCAGAAGTCCCCACAGGGCGGTGCAGATAATTTCGCCATCCCTGACTTTGCCCACGTCGCTCATGTAGCTCGAGCCAAAGGCAATAGATTTCAGATTGCGCAGGTCATCTTCAGAGCAGTCGTCCCCACGTTCTGCTTGGGCTTTCACGGCGGCCGCAGAGCTGCTTCTTGCTATGACCTCGGCCTGGCTCAATGCCAGCTTGGCGGCCCCAGTGGCGCGCTCGAGGTCTTGGACGTACAAGACGGCCTGCGTGATCAGGAGCGTCGTCAGCATGGACAGCCCAACGGCTGCTGCCAAAGCCAAGCCATCGTGGGTTCTGTTGCGTTTGCGCATCTATCTAAGCCTTCGGAAGCAATGGCTGTGCTTGGAGGTACTCGCCAACGCTGATATTTGATAGCACTTTGTTTGTTCAGGGGGAAGCCGGTAAGCCGCATCCCATGTATTTGCTCACCTGTGTTGGAGACTGCGCGTGCCGTTACTGAGCCCAAGAGGATCGGGGGCCCCGACACGCCCCTGGCTGCTTCCCTTGAGTTCGGCCCAATGGGGCAGGCCCCGAGCACAGACGCCCCGCTTCCATGGGGCGGCGGGGGCCCAGTTTGCTCCCCGCCGGAGTCCAGACGCTGCTGCCCAGGTTCTTGGCCCCTCTGACGGACCACTCCGGTAACGCATTCGTTCGCTTGATACATCGGCGCTGTTGGTCGTAAGTTGAACGCGTGGCGACTCTACGTCCCTATTCAGGTTGCTGGGCTGTAGGTGCTGGCATGCTTCGCCACGCCGGTTGACGTTGTGAAAAGGACCAAGGCTTAGGACCGCGGCCATGAAAAATCCTTACGCCGACAGCGACAGACTGACGCTGTGCCAACGGGCGCGTGATCGCGCAGTTGTTCTGTTCAAACGGGCGGGCGAAGCCATCCTAAGCCCCAATGAAGGCGACCGTGGCCAGCCCTTGGAGGATGAAAGGGCGCTGCTCCTAGATACGGGCCACCTGCTGGAGTCGCTTATTGTGCAATTCCAAGGAGACGGGGCCAGACTCGGAAATCCTCGGCAGTCGTTTTTGATAGGAAGGATGACGTTGGCAGAAGCCTACGACGCGGAGCTGGTGCGCATGGCGAGGGCTGGTCGGCTGGAGTGCTTGATGGATGCGACCGACTTCATCTTAGGGAGCGAGGGTCGGGCTTGGATAAGCGCGCGCGACCAAGCTCGCCGCAGTCGTTACGGCCTTGCCTTGGACAGCAACGAGGGGCTGGCAGCAGTTCTCGAAGAGCTCGAAGCGATGGCAAAGCGTCCTTCAGAGTAGTCCCGCTTGGCGGAAGCGTTCTGACGGCGAAGGCCTATTGGGCATCCGAGCAAGGCCCTGGTCGCCCCCAGGCCTGGCCAAGGCGCTAGAGGGACCTAGGGCCAAAGAGATGCCGGGATCTCCGCCTCGCTGCCGCTGCCGCGCATCGACGCCAATGGGATGATTCCGGTTGGCTGAGGCCCGGTAAGGGATGATCACGGGGCCTGTACTTCCGCGGCGGGACTATTGCCGCTCATTCCTGCCTGACTGGACCTTCGCTATGACCCCCGGCGCCCTCTCCGCTATGGCTCATTGGGCGGCATTGCCCAGCTTCCGCCACCTGACGGTTGGCGCAGCGCAGCAGCAGCTCCAAGAGATACTGCCCCGTTACCCCCACCCAGCGGACCAGCCCTTGGCGATCTGCGTCAACGGCTACCGGTGGTTTGGCAACGAAATGGAAGCACTTGCAGACGCAATCCATCGCGCGGCGCGGCGGCCTCACCTTCACTACGTGTCTCTCAGCGGGGAAGACTGGGCGGCTGAGCAAAACAGAGAAGGCCTTTGGGCACTCCCGAGCCGCTGCTCCCCCCGCAGCCAAAACGAGCGGGTGGCTGGGATCCTGAGCGCTGCTACAGCCGCCCGTGTAGCTGATCCGCTCCTCGGATAATTGATAAGTGGGGAGCCTAACGATGGCGCTGGAGGTTTATGGAGTCGGGCGCTGCGGCGCTCCGGTGACGGAAGCTGTTGGGAATAGTCCCTGACAGGAGCCGCGATCTACGTCACATTTCCCCGCGGGCGGTGCAGCTGCCGCAGATGAGAAGCCGAATCGGCTCTGGCATACTCCCGCCGCCAGAAGGGGGGCATGCAGTTGAACATGAAGAAGAACACGCGGGTGGTGGGGGAGGCGTCTTACCGCCCATGGCCCGAGATGAATCATGCCGCTCGCACCCTCAGGAGGGCTGCTCGCGAGCAGGGGGCTGCGAAACTACATGTGGTGACGGGAGCGCTGGTTCTCACTGCTTTGGCGGTAGAAGCCTTCTGTCAAACGCTCGGTCCCGGTCTATTTCCTGACCGTTGGACCGATGGGGCAAGACCGCTGGCGAACAAGGCGGTCCTGAGAAAGCTTGAGTTGATCGGGCGGGAAGTGGGGGTGCAGGTCGATTACCGGGAAGAGCCTTGGATCCACGTCAATGCTCTGTTCGAGGCCAGAGCGCTTCTGTTGGCACCCAGCGCCGCGGCACAGCTGGTCGATGAGGTGTTGGCGGTCGATGAGGACGCCGACCCCCACTTTGACGCGCACGCCGCAGTCCAGCGGCACTTCCGCCCTCTGCACAACCTGATCGAGCTTGAGAAGGTTGCCGGGGAGATCAACAAGGGGCTGCTTAATATTTGGGACGCCGCCGGCGGAGAAGAGGCCATCCTTAATGTGACGGCCAACACTGGTTGGACAGTACAATCATTGGAATGACATGGCGGCGACAGGGCGAAGGGCCTTGGCCGGAAGTTGCTTGGAGGTGGGCGCGTGGGGACACACCATTCAGACGAGCGATTCTATTCCGTTCGCCTCACGACGGAAGGGGTGGAATACACGGCCGAGATCTGGCGGGACGCCCCTGATCGATGGTTGTTGCTCGCGGTTCTTCCCGACATCGGTGTGGCAATCGCCGACTTGGATCGTCCATTTCCTTCGTTGGAGCTTGCACTGCTTGAGGCCGAAGTTTTGGCCGGGGAGGCCGTGCGGCGTTCCCGTCAGATCGCCTCAACCATCTGGGTGTAATCCAACCCGCAGCCTGCGCACTTCCAGCGCCTTCAGCACCTCTGGCTCCCCCAATTGCAGTTTTTCTTCACCGAGGTCATGGGACGGGTGTCTCACTTCATCCGTTCATGTTGGTCGCCCCTCCACACTCCCCACATCCCTTCGAAAGAGGGGGGGCGGTCGGTGGGATGGCGCGCACTTGCCGATGCGAGGGCAGGTTCGTTTGGTTTCCTGGTCGCCGCGCAAGGCATGCCCCGTAATCACAGTAGCCTTTCTTCCAGGCCAAAAAGAAGCTTGCGCAGCCCCCTCTGAATTGACTGATCGCAAGCACCCCTTCGGGCGTCGACTGATCGGTCTGCTGCGCCACGGTGCTGGTGCTGGTGCGGGCGCGTGGCCAGTGGGCCGGGAATGCTGGGGCAAGGAATATGATGAGGCCGCTTGACTCCACATTGATGCACCTGTCAAACGACTACGGGATGGGTGCCGCGGGAAGCCCTTGACCGACTCCTCTGGACGTCGCCTGGCCGCGGGCCCCGTCCTGGGTGGCATGGCTAAGGAACGTGCCGCTTGAATGCAGCTGGGCCTCGGGCCCCAGCTTTTGTGGCACTCGGTCCTGCCCGGGCCGTTGACGCTCCGGTCATCGGAAGTTGACACCTCGTTGGCAGGCCCTGTGGATACTCCGGCAAAGACCGACAGAGGCCCCCGCCATGGCAACCGCCACCCTTGCTCCCGAAGTTCTCCGCATTGAAGTGATGGATCTGGACGCTGGCGAGGTGGCCGTCGTGGCCCAGCTGGACCGGGAGCCCTCATCAGAATGGGTTGACCATCTGCGCGATATCGTGGATTCAACGCCTGGGATGGAGGAGGTGGCCGTACGCTTGGATGGCTACTGGCTCTTCTTTGTCGGCTTCGGCTCAGCGTCTGGCTCGGCCACTCACAACCGGGTAGCGCGGCTGGTCGCCTCCACAAAGGAGACGACCCCAACCCGAGCGCCGAAGAAGCCCAAGGCTTCCAAAGCCGCACGCGCGGCCGCCTGCGCCGATGAGCAGACCCGCTCCTCAGCACCTTTGATGCCAGCGTTACAAATCTAGGCGTTGACGTAAAAGCGCACGGACGGGCGAGTGGGACGCTGAGGCCGACAAGCCGCGGTCTTGGAGATCGTGTGGAGCTCCGTTGGCGTCACCGGCGGACGGGTCAGGGGGAGAGTTGACCCTCGCCTCCACGTCATAGACCACGAACGTCGCACCTTAGGGTCTCACGCGATCTCGGAGGAGGCCTGGGGGCCTCGCCCATCCAAAGCCCTATCAAACACTTTGAGCAGCGCCTCAGCGCTGACCGGCTTAGATAGGAGGTAACCTTGGATCTGATCGCATCCTTGAGCCTGCAGGAAATGCAACTGGGCGGGCGTCTCCACGCCCTCGGCCACGGTGCGGTAGCCAAGCTCTCGCGCCAAGTTGATGATGGCCGTTACCTTTGGCTTGGCCTTTGGGTCGGTTTCTAGGTTATCGATGAGGGACTTGTCCATCTTGATGGTATCGATGGGCAGATCAGACAGATAACCAAAATTGCTATAACCGCTGCCAAAGTCATCGATCGCAATCTTGATGCCGGCCTCGGCCATTGCTTTGATTTGGCGTCCGGCGACAGAGTCCGCGCGCAGCCATTCGCCTTCCGTGATTTCGATCTCAATGCAATCAAACGGGAGCGATCGAGCGTGAAGCTTGCCGCGCAGCCTATTCCAAGCATCTTCAGATGACAAGTCAGCACCCGAAAGGTTGACGGACAGCGCCAAGAAATGGCCTGCCCCCCTCCACGCGGCAAGTTGATCGAGCGTTGCATCGAGCACCCACGGCGTTACCGTTTGCATCAATGCAGTTCGCTCGAAGACCGGGATGAACTCGCCTGGGCTCACCGGGCCGAGCCGAGGATGTGTCCACCGGAGCAGGGCCTCTGCCGAGACGGGCTGGAGATCCGAGGCGCGATACCTCGGCTGATACACCATATAGAACTCGTCTTTTCGAAGCCCTCGCTCGGCGTCGGCCGCCAAGCGATACCCACGCCGCATTTTGGTGTCGCGCTGCTCCGAATACCACGCGAAAGGATGTCGGGCTTCAAACGATTGGTGGAGTCCTATCAGCACCTTCCGAATGACATCGTCACTGGTGTCTTCGCCCAGTGTCACCGCGCACACCCCTGCATGGAAGCGGGGGGACATGGGAACGGCAGCGGCCATTAGTGGCCGGGTCATTCGCTGCCGGAGTTCATCCACAAGCGCTTCCATCTCCGCCGCGCTGGAAAACTCCACTAAGAAGGCAAACCGCGTGACTCCGACGTGGTAGACGTCGGCCAAGCCTTCCAAGGCGAGCTTGAGTCTCACAGCGGCCCGCCGAATCAATACTTCCAGCGGACGCATACCCAACGCTTGGCCGGCTTCGTTCGCTCGCGGGATGTCAAACACATCGACCAAGACCGCGAACATACGCCGACCGCTGTGTCGCTGGGCCAAGGCGTCATAGTCGATCTGGAACTGGTGTCGATTCGGTATGCCGCTGACAGGCTCCAAGCGGCCTGACATGTTCCGCAGTTCAAGCTGCCCAATCACCAGTTGGGCAAGCGTGGAGAGCTGGGCGCGGTCGGCTTCTGAAAATTCCCGGACCCGGGTGTCCATGATGCACATGGCTCCAATCGCTACTCCATTCTTAGCGACCAGCGGTGCACCCGCGTAGAACCGAAGGTGCGGAGAGGCGACCACCAGAGGGTTGCTCTTGAAGCGCTCATCTGCAAGCAAGTCGGGAATAACCATGACATCCCTACATGCAATCGCGTGCGCGCAAATCGACATTCTGATGTCGGTCTCCGCCACGGGCAGGCCGATTCGAGAGATAAAGCGCTGTTTGTCTGACTCAAGTATCGAGACGAACGCAACCGGTGCCCCAAAGGCAAACGCCGCCAGTGAGGTGATGCGGTCTAGAGAAGGCCCGGACTCCGAGTCTAAGACGTGCATCGCTCCCAAGACCGCCATCCGTTCTTGGGCATCGGTGATAGGTAAGCTCATAGCGGTCGCGCTGCGTTCAGTCCACGGTGGATTAGATCTATAGCACCAATTTGGAGCATATCCGATGAAATCACACGGCGTACTCCAGGTAAGTTCTGCTCGGTTGCAGCCCACCTACAGCGAGCCTCCGCGGACTCTCGCAGGGCGTTATCTCCGGAGTCCTTTTTCTTCTTCGCACAAGCGGTGTGCGAGGAAGGACAACGGGTCGACCGAAACCCCTCCAGCTAGAGGGTTGCCTCGTCACGGAGCGCCCGATCCAGAACGGCCTCTGTGGCGCCACACCTGGGACAGCGCACCACTGTGGCGCCATCGTGCCGCTCGAACTGGGAGGGGCCCGTTGACACAGCAAGCCACCGCCCATGGCACGACAGGCATTCCGCATCCATGCTCTCGGCGCCCAGCCAAATCGCTTCTTGCCAGCCCATTTCATGCGTTGGCTCGCTGGCAGTCAAGCGTTTGATCTCGGTGACGTTCGTGATGATAAATCTGTCAGTGACCAACATGACAACACGTCCTCCCGTATGGGCCGTCCCAGCACGCGAACGCGCGGGCTACGGATATGATCAACATTTGGCCGCTAGGATCAATTCGTGGATAGCTCTTCTGTGAACAATTCAGCGACGTCGACGGTGCAAGAGAGTGAGGGTCCAAGGTCTGCGATCCCTGCGATATCATGTTGCTGATGACTGACAGTACACCAATCTTTGCCTTGGCTTACGCGAGCCGTTCCTCATCCGATCTCCAGAACGCGGACTTGGAAGCAATCCTCGTTGATGCATCGGCTCAGAACCGCATAGCCGATGTCACAGGGGTGTTGCTATATGACGGCACGAGCTTTCTTCAATACCTTGAAGGCCCAGACGAGGGCGTCGCTTCTGTTTTTGATCGCATCAAGAGGTCGAGCCGCCACGCCGATATCCGCGTGCTGTTCAGTGGAGAAGTGAGCGAGCGTTATTTTTGGAACTGGTCAATGGCGTGTCAGCACGCCGATGCATCTTTGATCCAACGCATTGAGGCCGCCCGATGGAACGAGCGCAGTCATCCCTACCTAGAAGAGGATGGAGAAAAGAACCCAGCGCTGCGACTGCTGTACGAGTTCTGGTCGGTCGACGCGCCGCCGACTAGGTAGGGGTCCCACGAGAGGACGTGAACAGTTCAAAAAAGTGCCGGGCGCGTCTAGGCGGCGACGGTGAACGCCACGGTGTCCTAACCATTTGAGTAGTACGGTGGGCCCATCGGCTTCATGGTGACGCCGAACGTGGAGAACGATCATGGGAAATCAGAATCAGCAGAGTCCGAATCCGGGTCAGAACCAGCCGGGCCAGCAGAACCAGCCGGGGCAGCAGGATCGTGACACCCAGCGCCAGGGGCAGCAGCAGCAGGACCAGAACGACAAACGCGAGCGTTCGGGCGAGCAGGGCAGCAAAGACGAGGAAGAGTAAGTTCTCCTTGCCTGATGGTGTCAGGGCTCGACCGTCTGTGTCGGGCCTTTTTTTATGCTCAAAAGCTCCTACGCGAGAATTCCCTCATCCCGTGCTACCCGCACCATTTCCAAAGAGCTGCGTACATCAAGTTGGCGCATGATCGCGCGCTTGTGCGATTCCACAGTCCGGGTGGAAAGGTGAAGCCTTTGCGCGACCTCCTGCGCCCTCATGCCCAAGGCCACGTGCTCCAAGACCTGTAGCTGCTTGGTGGTTAGCATCGCCTTTCGCCTTTTGGGCGCACCGGCCGGCGAGACAAGCAAGCTTGCAGCCACATACGTGCAGCCGCCCATGACGCAATCGATCGCTCGGAACAGCTCTTGGCTTCCGCAGCGCCGATGGAGGAATCCCTTCGCGCCGGCCGCCATCGCCCTCGCTACAGTATCTGAGTCAGCCTCTGCAGGAAGGAACATGAAAGCTGGTGCTCGTTGCTCTTGCAGTATTCCCTCCATCAGCTCGATGCAGCCGGAGCCTGGCAGGTAGAGGTCTGTGATGACCAGGCTCGGGCGGACATTGCGGACAACCTCTCGGAAGCGGTCGGCCGTTGATGCAATCGAGACCCTCGAAAAGCTATCTTCCAGCAACTTCGCTATCCCTTCTGCGACCAGGGTGTGCTCGTCGGCCAGCACAAGATTGCCGAATTGCTTTCCCTCGGGCGGGGTCCAGACCATGTCCACTTCAGTGTTCCTCCATAGGGATTGCCACGCTAGCAGACCCGGTCATCGTCCAGGAAGGGTCAGGTCAGGGGCTCTCCGCAATGAGAATCAGAAGGTGGGGCGGGGGCCGACGCAGTGCTGGGCATCTCAGCGAGCAGCCAGAGCAAGAAAGTGCCCTGCTCCAAGCTGGGGAGCAGCTTTTGACCAGATCTGGCTTGGGATTCGAGCTCATCCAAGAAGGCCGTCCCCGCAGCAAAGTCAGTGACAGAAGGCGTAAGGCGCTCTGCGACCGCGGCCAGTTCGGTAGGGTCAAGGCGGGATCCGTCGCACACGAGGGACACTAACCTCGTTTTGCCCAAGCCTGTGAGGCCATGCTGCGGTGGTTTGGCGATGAGCACCCACACCAAGCCCGCCGCCACGAGCTCCATCGATCGTGACGGGGAGGGCCGGAACCCTTGCGCCACCATGCTGAGGTCAGCCATCAATTCAAGCTGTTCTTCTTCGAACTCCAACGGTCTGCTCCTATAAGGTAGGAGAAAATGTGCCACCTGTTGCAGTCCCCATCAAGCGCCTCCTTCAAAGGAAGACGGAGCTGTCAGGAGATGAGGGGCAGATGTTCTCCCCGGCTGGCGGAGGCCCCTCGGTCCAAGCCTGCCTGGATCGCCGGCAACGGGCATTCGCCGGCAACGTGCCTTGGTCCTAGCGGAGGTAGCGCTCTATCGGCACGAGCCTCGCTGCCTGAGCATCTTCGAGCAGCTGCAGCGCTCTGGCCTTCCTGGCTCCTATTCCGGCGACGGCCTCGGGAACAAGAACAGTCTCGTATTCTCGGGAATTGCTGTCAAAGCAGGTCGAGGCTATACAGGAGTCTGCGGCCATCCCGCACACCACCAACTGATTGCATCCCAACTTCGCGAGAAGGACAGCTAAGGGGGTTGCGAGAAACGCGGAGTGCTTGGGCTTCAGAACAAAGTAGTCATCCGCGCTGGGACGGAGCGGCGTCGCAATTTTCGCGGAGATGCCGTCCGTGACCAAGCACTCTTGGACCAGTTCTTTGAAATCCATCTGCCAATTTGCAAAGTTGTCATTGGCGTAGATGACCGGCTTCTCTTCGTCTTTGAAGCGCTGTCGAAGCCGGGCGATAGCCTTTGCGGCGCTCAGAGCGCTGTCCTGGATCAGGTCCGCCTCGGGGAAATCAAATCGGCTAAACATGTCAACGATCAGCAGGGCGGGCATCGGCTTCTTCATGGGGGTTCCTAAGTCGTTCAATCGCCCGTTTGGCTGTGGGGTGCGGCCATGGGCTTGGACTGAGGCGAGTCCTTCTGACGGAGGAAGATCGTCAATATCACCAGCGACAACACGGCGAGGAACTCGCTCTGCCAGTTTTGGAACGACTCAAACCAAAAGCTGCTGCTCCAAAGGTGCTCCCAGCATGTCGGAGCAGGGAGTCCTTTGGACAGCATTTCGTCAACTTCCGCGCGCCAGCTGCCGGCCAAGTGAAGAGAGAAGCTCATAACAAATAGGAGGCCAAAGGCGATCGCCAAGGAATGGCCATACAGCGCCTTCCACACGCCCCCACGACGAACCGGCCACGGCGTAGGTCCGTCCTCTACACGCTCCTCCTCCTCATCGGGCGACAAGGGCCGAGACTCTGCTGATCCCTTTTGGCGAAGGGTGACGGTCAGAAGCACATACATCCCCATCTGCAAGAACTCGCTTTCCCAATTCTCAAAGGTAGCGCTGACGAAGTGACCACTGTGCAGATACTGCCACAGGCCCAAAAGCGGCCTGTGCGCCTCTCGCAACTCCTCATTGTGCGCCAAGAAACCGGTCCAGACCTGTCCCGCCAGGAAGCACAGGAGCAGAAAAAGCAAAACTATCGATAATCCGTTTCTCTTCCACATGACCGGTGCTGCCCAAATAGTGCGGTTGCTAGGCCGCAGGGTGTTGAATCCGCTGCGCGTAGGGGCGCCGTGGCTTTGAGGAAAGGCGACACCGTGCCGCCACCTTTTATGATCAGCTCCCGAAGCCTGGTGGTTTCCCTGTGCTGCCGACTTGCCCGAAGTTGGGCTGGGTGCTTCCAGAGCGCTCCGGGATGCCCTCAGCCTCGCCTTCGCCCGCTTTGCCGCCCTTACTGTGACCGCGCTGGTTATAGCCAGCGTTCTCCGCTTCCAACGAGCTAGGATCACCTTCCTCCGCCGGCGGCTTGGCAGGCACGAACGGTGAGATAGGGTCGCTCGCTGGGAATGTCTCCTCCAACGCCTCCTCATGGTTGCGGTGGGTGCGTGCCTCTCGGGCTCGTTGCTCTTGAGGCGTTTCTTTCGCGCTGTGTTCCCCCGGAAGAGGCGGGTCTTTTTGATCTCTTTCCACGGCTGGCTCCTGAAAAGTGCAGGCAACACGAAATGCTGCCGCAGCGGTGCGGCAGCGCTCGGAACTAGGCGGCCGCAGCAGCCGCGTTCCCGCCGGACTGCGCCAGCAGGGTTAGCTTTTCGTCGGTCGCCTTCTCTTCTTCAAGGGTCTCGAGAAGAAGCGGAATCGCGGCCTTGTAGCCCAGCTGCTTGGCCAACGCGGCGATGGTGCCGTAGGATGCAATTTCGTAGTGTTCCACCTTTTGCGCCCCGCCGATCAAGGCCGCGTCGCGGACCGGCCCTTCTTCAATGCTGTCGATCGCTTCTTTGCCTTCCTCGACAAGCCCCTCCATCGCGGCACACTTGATGCGCTTGAGACGGATCCCCAGCAGTTCAACGACCTTGTCGATGCGCTCGATCTGCCCTTGCGTTTCCTCCAGATGAGTCTCGAAGGCGGTGGCAAGGTCCGGATTGGAGGCCGCACGAGCCAAGCGAGGCAGGGCTTTGGTGAGCTGCTTCTCAGCGCTGTAGATGTCAGACAACTCGTGGATGAAGAGGTCTTCGGCAGTCTTAATCGCCATGTCAGCGGTTCCTAGAGTGGGTGGGTGTTAGACGCTATGCTTCGCGACGTTAGTTTCGATCGGGTTGGCGTGAAGGGGTACTACACACCGGCGGGTTCCTCTTCCTCGCACGCCCCAGGCATGCAGCGGTCTTTCTTGGCCTTCAGGTGAGCGGCGGTCTTTGCGAGCTGCTCGTAACGCTGGCGGATCTCCTCCAACCTGTCTTGGTCCATTTCCTCCAGATTGAGCAGTTCGTCGTTCGCGTTGTGCGTGACGCGGATCAATTCGTCAAGCTTGATATGAATGGCCGCAGTGTCTGCGTTTTGGGTGTGTTGGATCAGGAAAACCATCAGGAACGTTACGATCGTCGTGCCCGTATTGATGACCAGCTGCCAAGTGTTGTTGAAACGAAACAGCGGGCCGCTCCCTGCCCATACGACGACAACACCCAAGGCGGCTACAAATGCACTCAGCGATCCGGAAGCCTTGGAAACGCTGCAAGCAACCCGGTTAAAAAAGACGTTTCCCATTTGCTCATTCATCGAGGGGTGGTGGCAGGACCATAGGAACTCTCTCGTCTTCGCTTGGTGAGCGTTATGGCAAAGAAAGGGCAAGAACCTAAATAGTTCAGGTCCGTGTGCGCCACGTCACGGTTCACAGCCCCAAACCGCGAATTAAGGTTTTTTTACATTGCTATCGCCTGACTGTGACAGCCGAGGAACGAGGCTGAACTCCTGAGCGGAATGAGGGCCGGGTCATGACTCCTGCCATCGTGCGTCGACTTGAGATCTGGGCCTCAATGAAGGGTTTTCGCTGTCTTACGGTGCGTGACGCGGCGGAGCATCTTCAGGAGTTGGTGCCCGGATTCCCGGGACTAGGGGACGGGCCGACGAAGGTCTCGCCCGACGGTTGTCGTTGGTTTGACCACGAGATGGAGGCAGTAGCAGACGCCATCTACCAAGCCGTGAGCTGCTCAAGCGATTTGGAAGAGACCTTGGGAAGCGATGACTGGGACGTGGATCGCGACAGTTCAGGAAGGTGGTCCTTCCAGGGATCTGTCGGCGGGAGTGGCCAGTCAAACGCCCGCTCTTGCCGCCCTCTCGGCAAGGCTGGTTTCTGCGGTGAGCCACGCCTTGGCGCACCGTTCACGGATACGCGACGGTAGGGGCGATAGAAGGAGGGAACGGCCGGACCACGGCCACAAGGATTGCTATGGCCAGGCCTATCTGGAGTGGATCGCTGTCGTTTGGTCTCCTCAACATTCCGGTATCGCTGATGTCAGGGGAGCGCCGAACTGATCTCAGCTTCCGGATGCTCGACTCCCGAGACAAGAAGCCGATTCGATTTGAGCGGGTAAACGCTGACACCGGCGAAGAAGTACCGTGGAAGGACATTGTCAAAGCCTTTGAATACGACAAGGGAAGCTACGTTGTCGTGGAGAAGGAAGACATTGCCGCTGCGGCCCCCGAGACCCACGAATCCGTGGACGTAGAGGCGTTCGTCGACGCATCCAGCATCGGTCTGCGGTTCTTCGAAAAGCCTTACATCCTGGTCCCGGGAAAGAAGGCCGAGAAGGGCTATGTCTTGCTTCGGGAAACGCTGAGGGACACAGGAAAGGTCGGTATCGCCCGAGTGGTGATTCGCACCCGCGAATACCTGTGCGCGGTCATGCCTGAAGGTGACGCCTTGGTCCTCATCCTGCTTCGATATCCTCAGGAATTGGTAGCACCGGATGACTACAAGTTGCCGGCTGGACAGACGGGTGATTACAGGATCGCTCCCAAAGAAATGGAGATGGCTAAGCAGTTGATCAACTCGATGACCAGCGAGTGGGCCCCGGAGAGCTATCACGACGAGTTCCGCGAAAGGCTTTCGGCAATCATTCAAAAGCGGGTCAAAGATGTAGGCGCCACAACCAAGTTTGAAGAACCCGCGCATCAAGAAGACACCGCCACGAACGTGGTTGATTTCATGTCTCTCTTGCAGAAAAGCCTGGAGACGAACAAGCGCACGCCCGCCAAGAGTGTTCCCGTAAAGACGGCCTCCAAGGCTCAAGCAAAATCGGGAAAGGAGGAGGAAAAGCGTGCGCCGCCAAAGAAGGCCGCCAAGAAGGCCTCCCTCAAGAAGGCTTCTCCCAAGAAGACACCGGTCAAGAGGGCGCGCAGGTCTGCCTGAATGGCGCACATTAAGGCAGTGGACGGTCTCTGGCTCACGCGACGCGCACGCCGCAGCGTCATCGGATGTAGGCCGCTTACCCCGAGGCTGCCGGTGTTTTTCGTTTCCGAAAGGTCGGCTGCGTTGTGGGTTAACGCGGCATTGGCGTCCATTGCACATAATTTCCTCCTTCTATCCGGAGGAAGCAGCCATGGTCGCGACATCTAAGCCTGTTCCAACGCCAAAAGTCGTGCGCGTCGAAGCAGTGCCGGTTGAGGTGGGAGGCGCTGGCGTAGTGGTGGAGCTTGACGCCCCGGTACCTAGGCGGTGGCTGAAGGCCCTCAAGAGGGAGATGTCTCGCGCGGAAGGGATGCAACTAGCGTCGGCGAAGTTTGATGGCTGCTTCGTCTATATCCATGGCGTGGCCTTAGCCCCCCCAAGCGCGGCGAGGCGGGTAAGCGGAATGCTTGCTACAGTCCAAGCGGGCTGAATTTCGGAAGATTTGCATTAACCTGCGGCGACCAGATCGCTCCATCCGAAAAGTCACCTTCCCCGAGATCTTTTCGCGGAGCATGCCCCGCCTTCTGCCCCGAACTGGTCGATCGTCTGCAAGTGCCACGCTCACCAAGCCTTTAAGCAGTGCCCTTGCCCGGCCTTGCCTGCTGGTGTGTCTAGTCGAGCTAGGACCTTATATGGATGCAGCGAAGTGGCGACGAGCTGCCGGAGGAGTAGGTGTGAAGGGGTGGGCAACGTCAATTCACGGGGACCCGACGGGCGCAGGGCTAGAAACGGGCTACTTGCCAAGGAGTAACAACACCATGAGCGACGACAAAAAGAAGACTGGATCACCCGATCGCGATCGCATCAACGTCAATGAGGAATACGAGCTCCAGTATTGGACGAAGGCCTTGGGCGCCACGGCTGCGCAGCTCAGGGAAGCGGTCAAGGCCGTTGGCCCGACCTCGGCGGCGGTTCGTAAGCACCTGGGTAAGTGACGGGCGCGGGGCATGTCCCTCACCGAATACCGCCGCAAGCGCAGCTTTAGCAAGACCAAGGAGCCCGAACCCGGCAAGGCACTACCCCCCGGGCAGCGAGCCATTTTTGTCGTTCAGTTGCATCATGCCAGCCGTCGTCACTACGACTTCCGCCTCCAGGTCGGTGACGCGCTGAAGAGTTGGGCCGTGCCCAAAGGGCCAAGCTACGACCCGAAGGTCAAGCGGATGGCCGTTGAGGTGGAAGATCATCCCGTCGACTACGCCAGCTTCGAAGGCGACATCCCGAAGGGCGAATATGGCGGGGGTCACGTCGCCCAGTTTGATCACGGGGTCTGGGCCACCGAAGGGGATCCCGAGGCCCAACTTGCCAAAGGGCATCTGCGCTTCGAACTGTTCGGCTCCAAGCTCAAAGGCGGATGGCACCTGGTCCGCTCCGGCAAGCCGGCGCGCCAGCCGCAGTGGCTCCTCTTCAAGGAGGACGATGCCTACGCCAGCCATGTCGAGGCCGATGACCTGTTGGGCAATGTCGCCGCGCCCCCCGCCGCAGACCTCAAACGGGCCGGCAGCGGGAAGCCCGACAAGAAACGGCTCAATGCGATCCCCGTCGCAAAATCCGCTCGACGCGTGGATTGGGCCAAGAGGGCGTTGGCGCTGACCGGTGGTAAAAGGGCCGAGGCCCCCCAGGGCCCGTTCGAACCCCAGTTGGCCAAGCTGGGCGACTCGCCACCCAAGGGCGATCAGTGGGTTCATGAGATCAAATGGGACGGCTACCGGATCCTGGCCACGGCTGCGGAAGGCGAGGTTCGCTTGTGGTCGCGAAACGCGTTGGAATGGACCAACAAGATTCCCGAGATACGTGATGCCGTCGCTGCACTCGGTTTGAAATCCGCCGCCTTGGACGGGGAGTTGATCGCGGGGCGCGGGACGAAGGAGGACTTCAACCTACTTCAAGCCACCCTATCTGGTGAACGTCAGGGGGCGCTGTCGTATGCGCTCTTTGACCTTCTGCATATCAACGGCGTGGACATCGCGGATGCGCCGCTGCTGGAACGAAAGGCGCTGTTGGAGGACGTCCTGAAGGGAGCCCCGACCCATTTGGCCATGAGCTCGCACATCGCCGGCGATGGGGAGGCGGCCTACCGTTTGGCGGGTGAGCAGCATTTCGAGGGCATCATCTCCAAGCGCGCAGATCGCGGCTACCACGGCGGCCGAGGCGAGAATTGGAAGAAGACCAAGCAGTTGGCCAGCGACGAATTTGCCGTGGTCGGCTACACGGCACCCAAAGGAAGCCGCACCGGTTTCGGATCGTTGCTGCTGGCCAAGCCCGACCCCAAGCATGGATGGCTCTACGTGGGGCGCGTCGGCTCGGGGTTTTCGGACACCTTGATTGGGGAGCTGACAGCGCTGATCGGCACGGCCGGCGGGAAGAAGCCCACCGCACATGTCCCAACGACAGAGACCGACTTGCGGACCGCCACCTGGTTTGCGCCCCGGTTTGTCGTCGAGGTCTTCTACCGAGGGATTGGCGGGCAACAATTGCTGCGCCAAGCGTCGCTGAAAGCGGTGCGGCCTGACAAAGACGTGGCCGATCTGAACGACTCGGATCAGAGCAACAATTCCGGCGGCGGTGCTACATCGGCCAAGCCGAACAAACGTGGGAAGCAAGCCGTCACCAGACCCGAGCGCAGTGTTGCCGTCAAACCCACGAACAGCAAGGGCAGGGCGGATGCAGGAGAGCGGGTTCCCCCAAAGCTCTCAAGCCCGTCCAAGGTCATCTTCCCCGACATCAAGGCCACCAAGCAGGATGTGTGGGATTACTACAGCGCGGTCATGGACCATCTGCTGCCTGAGATCGTTGGGCGTCCACTGTCGATCATCCGCTGCCCAGCTGGGAACGGCCGGCCGTGCTTCTTCCAGAAACACCACACTGCGGGTCTGGAGTTGGTCAGTTCGGTGAAGCTCAAGGAAGACAGTGGAATCAACGCCTACTACCTGGTGGTTGAAGACGCTGCCAGTCTCTTGGAGCTTGTGCAGTTCAACGCCTTGGAGTTTCACCCTTGGGGCAGCCACGCCGATTCGCCCGACCGCGCCGATCGCGTGGTGTTCGACCTTGACCCAGGCCCGGACGTGCCGTTCTCGGAGATCAAGAAAGCTGCCACCGACATTCGGAAGCTCCTTCAGCAGTTGGAGCTGGAGTCTTTCCTACGCGTTTCCGGAGGCAAGGGCTTACACGTGGTGGTGCCGCTGAATCCCGGATGCGATTGGGATCTCACCAAGCGGTTTGCCCATGGGTTCGCGGACGCCCTGGCACAGTCCGAGCCGCAGCGATTCTTGGCTACGTCGACCAAAAGCCTGCGCAACAAACGCATCTTCGTTGACTACCTGCGCAACGGGCGGGGTGCCACCGCTGTTGCGTCGTATTCCTTGCGAGGTCGGCCAGGCGCGCCCGTGGCAATGCCCATCGCATGGAGCGAGCTGTCCAAGCTCACCCGCGCAGATACCTTCACCATGAAGGACGTGCCCGCCAAGCTCAAACGCAGGCGCAAGGACCCTTGGGAAGGCATTGAATCAATCCAACAGAACTTGGCACGGTGGGCAGAGGACGACTGATCCCACTTACCAGCTGCCGTTGCTTTTCAGGAGAAATCACTATGCGTCGATCCATCGTTTGCGCCGCCGTCGCGCTTGTCCTGTCTGCGTGCGGGGGTGGGAACACAGAGTCCAGCGTCCAAGCACCGGGGGCTGAAGAAACCGCGAAGACGAAAGCGCTGGACGCTGGCGCCGCGGTGCTGCAGGACCGGCCTCCGGTCGACGCCATCAACGCCTATCTGGACGGGTTCCATTTCTACAACGGCCAGATGAAGGTCCAAATGGAGGCTCACCACTACTGCTCCATCCTCAACGAGGAGGTCATCCAGTGCACGATCTACGATGGCAATGTGAAAGACGCCAAGTTGATGGGGGTGGAATACATCATCAGTGAGAAGCTGTTTGCGGGCCTCCCTGAACAGGAAAAAGCGCTGTGGCACAGCCATGTTCAAGAGGTGAAATCCGGTCAGCTCATTGCGCCAGGGATTCCCGAGGCGGCCGAGCATGCGCTGATGGAGAAGCTCATCCACACGTATGGCAAGACCTGGCACACCTGGCACACAGACCTGGACAAGGACCTGCCCCGAGGCATGCCGCAGCTGATGATGGGGTTCACCGCAGACGGCCAGGCGGACCCAGCCATGGTCGCTGCCCGTGACGCAAGGTTGGGCGTCAGTAGTGAGGACAAGCGGAAGCGCCGTGCCGACATCGGAGCGCCCCCCATCGATGCGGGCGCCGATGCGTGGCAGAAGGGGAAGGTCATCCAGATCGAGGACCCGACCGCTGCTCATGCTCACGCTGGCAAGGAAAACCCCGAGGCGCCGTCGGACCCGGATGCTAATGCAACGTCTACGGGAACTCCCCAAAAGTAGGGTGAAACGCCTTCAGGACTGAGACTTTCGGAATATGGACGGATCACGCGGCGCTCGCATTGCTTTCGCGGTCGGTTGATCGGTGCGGGACGATCCTTCAGGTCCCAGTTAACCTTTTGGAACGCTCGCCCATGAAACGGACCCTCGTATGCGCCGCCCTGCTCACGACGTTAGCGTGGCCGGCCCTTGCTCAGCAGGGCGACGGGACGGATGTCCCCGCCCGGGTCAATACGTTCAAACCCGACAAGGTTCCGGCGACCGACGAGCGCATCGCCGGCCTAAAGGTGCCGCAAGGCTTCGAGGCAAAAGCGTTCGCCAAGGAACTTCAGAACATCCGCATCATTGCCGTGGCGCCCAGCGGCGACATTTACGTTTCCCGCCGTGACCAAGGGGACGTGTTGTTGCTAAAGGACGCCAACGAGGATGGAGTCTTGGATGAAGCCCCGCGGACCGTGGCCCACCGTCCGAGTGTCCATGGATTGGCCATCGGCGACGGCCACCTCTACATGGCCACGGCGACCGAGGTGTTCCGGGCGCCTCTCAACCCCGATGGGTCTTTGGGAGCCATTGAGCGAATCATCAATGATCTCCCGGACGGCGGGCAGCACCCCAACCGGACGTTGGCGTTCGGCCCTGACGGCATGCTGTATATCAGCGTGGGTTCCTCGTGCAACGCCTGCAATGAATCCAATCCTGAGCACGCGACCCTGTTGCGCGCCTCGCCGGACGGCAAGAGCCGCACGATCTTTGCGAGTGGACTGCGCAACACCTTGGGCTTCGCTTGGGATCCGAAGACCGGCGAACTGTGGGGGATGGATCACGGCATTGATTTCCTTGGCGACGACGTGCAACCGGAGGAACTCAACCACATCGTCAAAGGCAAGCAGTATGGTTGGCCGCATATCTGGGGCAAGGATGGGCAGAATCCACAGAGCACGCCTCCAGGGGAAATCACGAAGGCCCAGTGGACTCAGATGAGCGAACCCATGGTCTTGGGCTATACCGCGCATGCGGCCCCCATGCAGCTGGTCTTCTACACGGGTAACCAGTATCCCGCTGCCTTCCGAGGTGACGCGTTCGTCACCATGCGGGGGTCATGGAATCGGAAGCCGGCCTCGGGCTATGAGGTGGTGCGGATTCGGTTCCGCAACGGGCAGCCGACCGCATTCGAGCCCTTCCTCAGCGGATTCCTGACCGATGAAGGCCGGACCCATTTCGCACGCCCCGTGGGCTTGGCCGTCACGCGGGGCGGGGCACTCTTGGTGGGTGACGACGCCAACGGCATTATTTACCGCGTGAGCTACAGCGCTGGAAAGGCCGCTCCCGCTGCCTCCGCCGCCATCCCGGCGCAGTCCCTTGAAAAGCAGGTGGCGACCGGAAACGGCGTCCCGTTAGCCCTCGATCGCGTGGCGCAGGCCCCCGAGGTTGCCGTCCGGTCCCCGGCCTTCCAAGCCGGTCAGGCGCTCTCCTCTCGATTCAGCGCGTATCACGAAGGGCTGTCGCCGCCGCTGATGTGGGATGCAGTGCAGAAAGCGGTGACCTACGTGGTGATTGTCGAGGACCCGGACTCCACGCCCATCAAGCCGTTCGTGCATTGGGTCGCTTGGAACATCCCCGCATCCGTGACCAGCTTGCCGGAGGGCGTCCAAGTCCAGCCCCGGCTGACCAACCCCGCAGGGCTCCTCCAAGGCGCAACCAGCCGCGGTTCCGTCGGCTACTACGGGCCCAGGCCCCCGGTGGGCGACCCGCCACACCACTATCACTTCCAGGTGCTGGCGCTGGACAAGAGACTCGACGTTCGTCCGGGCGCGACGCGGGATGAGGTCCTTAAGGCCGCGGCGGGCCATGTCTTGGCAAAAGGCGTCATCGTGGGCACGTATCAACAGAGCGATGCGCCGCTGAAGTGAGACACCCGCGATAGCCCTTCGGCATGCGCCCCATTGGGCGGAAATCCAATGGGGCGCGATGAGCCAGGGAAAAGACAGCGCTTCGCGATATCATAGGACCATGAGCAGTTCATCCCCAGATACCGGTGCGCCCAGACTTCTGGGCTTCGACGTCCCTGATCTACAGGAAAACGTTGATCAAACGGAAGACGAGGCGATCATTGCCATGCTGGACGTGGCACCGCATCCCAGCTGGCTTGCCCTGTTCGACGCGCGTATTGATGCGTTGAAGAACGACTTGGGCGTGGCCGGGGTGGAGGTCGACGGCCCCTCCATCCGCTTCTATGGCTCCATTTCAGACGGCAGGCGATTGGCGACCGCGGTAGCGTCGCTGATCAACGACGTGACGTTGGACTACCGAGCCCAATCCAGTGCAAACCGTGGACCCTCGGGTCCGGCAAATCCAGTCTAGGCGACCACCTGCGCAAGCAACGCCGGCCTAAGAAGCGTTCGTCCCATGCCGGCGCGCGAAGTCCTCAAATCGGACTAGGCTGATGGCGTGGTGCTCGCCACACTTGGGACAACGGAGCGTTGCACCGCCATCCAAGGGTTCAAGCCCTTGAGCGGGCGTGGCTGTGAACGCCGCACTGCATTGAAGGCAGCGACAAAAAACCCTTGTCAACTCCAAGAGTCGGTCGTCCTCACTTCTCAAACCTTCAACATCCAGAAGGTGGAAACGACCTGTATTGGGCACTGTTGCTCTCTCTAGTAGGCGGGCAGGACGGAACGCATGGCGTTTGGGCTAACACTCCCGCCTTGGTCGCCCGAGAATACTCAGTGCGGTAGGTCGAGTTGAGACTCAAGTGGCGGGTTTGTATCCACGACAAATCGCGCACCTCTGTCTTGGGGTGCATCATAACGGAGAGCCCATCCGTGGGAGGTGCAGATTTCCAAGCAGATCGCCAATCCAAGTCCAGCCCCCGTGCTGTCCCGCGGCTTGGCTCGCCAGAAACGCTTGAACAACAGGGGCTGCTGCGAAGGGGCTACGCCGGGGCCGTCGTCCTGCACGGAGAAGCCCCCAAGGAATAATTCGATGCGCACTCGACCGCCCAGGGGCGCATGGTGGATGGCGTTCTCAATCAGATTCTTGGCCAGCACAAACACCGCCGACGCATCCGCCAGCACCGGCACTTGCCCGCATTGGTCGTTCACTTCAACCGTCACCGTGCGTTGTTCGGCCATGCGTATCAGGTAGTCGGCCGCATCCTGAAGGATCGCCGCAAGGCGAACCGACTCGAAGCTGTAGTTGTGGGCCTCGCTCACTTCCGCCAGATGCAGCAGCTGATGGATCTGGCGCGCCATATGCCCGGCGTCCTGCAGCAGCAGTTCCCTATTGGGCGCGTTGCTCAGCTCAATCTCCGCGGTTAGCAGGGACAGGGGCGTCTTCAGTTCATGCGCCGCCGCAGCCAGGAACTCCTGTTGAACCCGAAAGCCGTTTTCCAGCCGGGCGAGGGCGCCATTGAAGGCCTCCAGCAACGGAATGACTTCGGCGGGAAGCCCCTCGCTGCGGAGCCGGGTTCCTAAACTTCTGGGGTTCACCTGCGCGGCGACCGCCGAGACCTCCCTGAGAGGAGCGATCATTCGCCTAATGGTCCAATACACCACGATCGCGAAGGTCAAGAGCGCCAAGAGCAGCGTCGTCAAGCCCGCCCTGAGGTAGAGTGTGCCCGCGTAGTCACTGAGTGTCAGCACGAGCCGATCACTGCGCGCCACCCGGACAACGTAGCGATGGCCTTGGAGGTCCACTGGGCCTTGCATCACTCGAAGACGAACGACCGTCCCATTGCTCGGCACCATCATCGATTCAGAGCCTGTAGGCAGCGCTGTCAGGGCATCCAAGGCCGGGCCGGGCGAGCTTTGGAGGACAGTGTTTCCGGCACTATCGACGATGCAATAGGCAGAGTCCTTGGTCATGGCGTCGTAAGCGTTGACGTTCTGTGGCTTCAAGTCGACGAAGAACTTCCCTTTCGCATCTCTTCTTATTCCTTCGATCAGGTGATCAAGCTCCTCTTGCAGTTCCGTGCGAAGTAAGCGCTCAGGCAGCTTGGGAGATGTCATGGCGAGCATGACCAAGATGGCAGCCACTGCGGCGACCAACACCGCCAGCATGGTGCCGATCATCAAGCGCGCGGTCAGGCTACGCGGCAGCATCGGAGGGGAGGAGAGAGAAGCCCAAATTGCGCACGTTGATGAGGGCAAGCGGGGCGTCAATCGCAGCAAGCTTTTTCCGTAGGCGGTGCAAAGCGACGTCCAAGGCATTGGGGGTGACAGCGTCTGAAACGCCCCAAGCGGCAGCCTCCAGTGCGGTGCGGCGGACCACTTGGCCGGCGGCCCTCACCATCAGGATGATGAGTTGCAGCTCTGCCGGTGCCAGACTGATCTGCTCTTGCTGGTGCCGCATGCAGCTGAGTTCGGGCAGGATCTGAAGACCGTGGTAGCTGAGATGAAGCTCGCGGAACTCTGCGGGCCGTCGCATCAGCGCTCGCACGCGCGCTGTGAGTTCTTCTATGGCAAAGGGCTTGGGCAGGTAGTCGTCGGCCCCCGCGTCCAGCCCGGCCACGCGGTCATGCAGCGCGTCCTTGGCGGTCAGCATCAGGCACGGGAGCTGATTGTCCGCCGCGCGCAACCTTCGGATCAGGGTCAAGCCGTCGCCATCGGGTAACCCGCGATCTACGATGGCCAGCGCGTAAGGAAGGCGCAGCAGCCCGTGCCAGGCGGCCTCCAAGGTGGCGAACGTGTCCACGGCGATGCCTGCAGCCCCCAGTCCACGCTCAACCAAGCTGGCCAAGCGTGGATGATCCTCAACCAAGGCAATTCGATTGGAAACGGCCGGGGCGGGCACGGAGGGAACCATGGGGGCTCAGGCTTTAGTATGAACGATCAGAAGCTCCGGGATATTCCAAAGCGCACCCCGGCGGACCCGTTCGAGTCGGGCTCCAGAAGGGGGCTGTCCGCCAGTTCGTTCGGCAGGAACTTGTAGTCCACGCCGCCGAGCACCCGCCATTTGCCCCCCAATGGGCGGGAGAAGCCCACGCTGACTTGGGGAACCAGCGCTGAGCCGGGCTGGTAGCTTGCCACGCCCCGACTGATTTCTTCGTCCAGGGTCCCGTAGTAGTAGTTGACCAGATCCTTGGACATCCATCGAACCCCGGCACCAGGCACGACCGTGGTGCGCCCCCATTGCAGGGCATAGCCGTAGTCCACAGCAAGCTCGTAACCCCCACTGGTGTCGGTTACGTCGGCCAAGGCGCTGACCTTCAGCTCCCCGGCCCGCCCTCGCCAGCTGGCGGCCACGCCGGCGTCGAGCCCGTCATCGCGGTCCTCCAAGGCAGTAGCGTCCAGGCCATTGCGGGCTAGGCCGGCGCGGGAAAGGTCCTTGATGTCAAACCCGTCGAAGCGTCCAGAAAGGACCGCATCCAAGGAGAAGGCCTCGCCTTGGATAAGGTGAACCCCTCCAGACAGCCCGCGCCAAAAGAGGCGCTGCCCGTCAAAGGTCACCAAGGGGAGGGGGCGAACGCGGGTGCCTTCGCCGGCATAGGGGCTATCGCGGACAGAAACGGCGACGCCTAGGGACCACCGATCGTCTTGAGCATCGGCGAGCAAGTCACTGCTGCTGGAAACGCCTTGGGCCAAGGCAACGGTGGGGAGAAGGAGCGGAAGGGCGAGTACGGACTTGAGCATGAAAGTAGCGTCGTGGGAGGACGCTACGAGCTTTGGTCATCCGAACTTACAGGGAACTTACCAACGCGGGGTCCGGGGCCTTCCGTTCAGCGAAGGCCATCCAAGCGCGCCAAGATCCAGCGACTGGCTGTGGTCACCCTATGAGGTGGCTACCTCGTCATTGCAAGCGGCAGCGACGGCGGTCTGGCGCAGATGGGCTTGCGTGCCGAAGTCGCCTCTCGGGGAAGCGGCCTCGATACGGACATCCCCCCGCCAGTCGGGCACTGCATGGCCGACAGCCGAGCGTTGCTGACGGCTTGGTGGCAACCGCAATGGGCGCACCGGAACAGTGCACCACCAGGCAATTGAACCAGGGAGCCCGTTCCTGAGGATGAGGTCGCCTTGCACTCGCCACACTCCATAGTCAGGGCGAGGATGCGCTCCACATCGCCCGACGAGGCATAGATCGCTTCAAAGGAGCGAATCACAAAGGATGCTGACGTGGGCATCGCTGCTCCTGAACAGGGGGATTGAAACGCAGCATCTCCGCAGGACCGTGATGGGGCTGTAGTGTCGGACCGCCTCCTCTCCGCAGCGATGCCCGGCTCCCCTGGCTCTAGCGCCCCCAAGCCTGCTCAACGGCCTTGGAGCGGCCCTTGGAGGGTCGCTG
Source organism: Stenotrophomonas sp. NPDC077421 (assembly GCF_049545505.1). Lineage (NCBI taxonomy): Bacteria > Pseudomonadati > Pseudomonadota > Gammaproteobacteria > Lysobacterales > Lysobacteraceae > Stenotrophomonas > Stenotrophomonas sp. NPDC077421. The sequence continues at coordinate 92,314 of NZ_JBMWDP010000004.1, forward strand.
CTATCGCTGCATCGCCGTTCACCAAGCCGTCCCAACTGAGATTCAAGCCATCTGCCGCCCTTCGAGCACCAGCTATAGACCCCTGGGTCGATTGCCAAGGTGTGTGCCCGGCCATCGATTTGCACTTCGCGTCGAATGGGTTTGTCGAGGGGTCAAGGGGCACCGGGCCGCTGCAAGGCAGGTGAGGAAAGAGTTGCGGTGGCTTCCGTCTGCAGCCAGTGACAGAAGGCGTCTGTTGCGCTTTTACGACGGGCGGCGAGCGGGCGGACCGCCCAGAACGCATACGTATTAGGCAGGCTGCCGTCGAAGAGCCTAACAAGCCGTCCTCGCCGCAGATCTTCTTCTACCAGGGGAGCCAATCCCAACGCAACGCCGTGCCCGTTGACCGCTGCCTCCAGGGCTAGATAGATACTGGGAAACAAGGGGCCGGCGTTAGCGGATACGCCCTGCAAGGCAGCCGCCTGCAGCCACGCCGCCCAATCGGGAACGCCCGGACGTCCTTCAGCGCTTTGATCATGGATGAACGCGACATGGGCGAGATCGGCGGGCGATGCAATCGGCTTGCCATCCTTCCGTGACGTGCCCGGGGCGCACACCGGAAACACCGGGGCGTCCATCAACTTCTCGACCTGCACGCCCGGGTATGTCCCCAGGCCGTATCGGATCGCGACATCAACTTGGTCCTGGCCAACGTCGACCAGCTGATCGGTCGTCAAAAGCCGAACGTGGATATCCGGGTGGGCGTCGTGGAACCGATGAAGCCGGGGCGCCAGCCACTTCGCGGCGAAAGACTCCATGGTGCTGACGCGCAGGTGGCCGGGTTCAGCCGGTGCGGCTCGGTCCAGTGCGAGATCGAGCATCCCGAAAATCTCAGTGAGCGACGCCGCAAGGGCGGCGCCCTGCGGGGTGAGCGTCACCGTACGATGGCCACGCTCGAAGAGCTCGGTGCCCAGGTAGGCCTCGAGGCGTTTGACCTGGTGGCTCACCGCGGCCGGTGTGACAAAGAGCTGGGTGGCCGCCTTCTGGAAGCTCAAGGAACGTGCAGCGGGCTGAAACGCTCTCAACGCAGTGAGGGGAGGGGCGTGGCGCGGCTTCATCAGGGGGTTCCTGCCAGCACGGATGGCCGATCTTATCAGGTTAGTTTTACTAATCTGAAGGTCAAATCTTCTCGTTTGTCGGCGTCTGTCCGTCCGTCAATCATGGCGGCCTCCATTCAAAGGGTAGCCGACATGCATCTGAAACCGCTGGGTCCGGACGTGTTCTTGTGCGTCGGCGAGGACCACCAATCCGTTGCAACCGTGTTCCTCGATGGCAATGACGCGCTGCTGGTGGATGCACTCGGAAGTGCGGCCGACGCGGCTGCGTTGCGCGTGCTGATCTGCGACGAGCTGGGGAAAACGGTGCGCGTCATCGTCGCCACCCATTTCATGAGCGACCACATCGCGGGGCTCTCGACCTTCCCCGATGCCATGGTCATCGCGCACCGCAACTACCGCCACACCTTCCTGTCACAGAACCGCTGTGTCGACGCGTTTTACTGCGAGCCGCAGGTGGTGTTCGACAGCGCGATGCGTATCCGCTGGGGCCGCCACGAGCTTCGCCTGCTGCACAACCCCGGCAAGACGATGGATCACATCAGCGTGGATGTTCCCACCGCCGACCTGGTCTGTGTCGGCGACAACATCGTGGGCAACATCGTCTACCTCTCAAAGGCCGACCCGGTCCAGATTCGAACGGCCATTGGTCGGGTGAAGCAGTTCGGGCGCGGCACTGTCGTCGGTGGGCACATGGGCCCCTTTGACGCCGCCGTGCTCGACAACGCACTGCACTACCTGGACCGGATCCGCCAGAGCGTGGTGGCGATACGCGCGCAAGGCGAGGGTGAATCGCTGGCGTCCCGGTTGGCCACCCTTCGGATCGGGGACTGCCTGGCACCCGGCGTTGAGGCAAGCGCGTTCGAAACGGCGTGGCATCTGCGCAATCTGGAGGCCATCGAATCCCGGGGCATCTTTGAGCTGGACACCTACCTGGCCCGCTCGGCGGATGTCGCATGAGCGGCGACGTGCCAGATGGCGCACGCATGGGCCGTCGCGTCTTTCTTTCCGGCCTCGCCGCTGGCGCCACGGCCGCGCTGTTGCCGGTCTCCCACGCCGTCGCACGGCCAGCGTCGGACGACCTGCGGATTCAGCGCCTTGCCTGGGCGGGCATTCGCCTGCAGCTGCCAGGCTCAACCCTGCTGATCGACCCCCTGACCAATGCTGCGGAGTGGGGCAGGGCACTGCCGGACGTCCTGGTTCCCGTTGAGGGCGGGGTGGGCGACACAACGGTCTTGCTGACGCACGTCCACTCGGACCATTTCGACGCCGGGGCTGTGGCGCAGGCACTCCGGAACGGCGGGAGCCTGATCTACCCCGAGGGAACCCATCCGCTTCCCATCCCTGGAGGTGCCCGGGCACGGCCAGCACGCCTTTGGGAGCCGCAGTTGCTGGGTGACTTCACCGCCACGCCGGTGCCCGCCTCGGACGGATACGGCGACACCCAGGCCTCCTGGGTGGTGTCGGCGGCCGGCCGCCGGATATTCCATGGGGGAGACACGATGTGGCACGGCCACTGGTGGAAGATCGGTCGTCAGCTCGGACCCTTCGACGTGGCGTTCCTGCCGATCAATGGCGCCAAGTTCGGATGGCGCAAGCCTGTCAGCGGACAGCCGGGCGTTCTGACGCCCGAGCAGGCCATCGCCGCCGCAACCGTCCTGGGCGCGCGGCTTCTCGTCCCAATCCACTACGGCATATCGGGGGTTGATGAGTATCAGGAAGTAGACGATCCTCTGGGCGCTCTGGTCAGGGTGGCGCGGGGAACTGCCATCGACGTCCAGTCAGTGCAGCCGGGGGCGTGGGTGACGTGGAGGTGAGGTCTTGCTGAAGCGTCAAAGCGCTACGCCAGAAGCATTAACCGTCACGGGAACTTGTATGAAGAAACTTGCCTTCGCCGTTTTCCTTGCTTCCATGTTTGTCTCTCCTCTCTCAAATGCGACGGAGGATTCAGCCCCGTCCCGACCCTCTCTGGACGCGCTGCAGCGCATCATTGAGTCCCGCAGTCCGGAGACAAAGGTCGCTAAGCCCGACCATGATCGGATCACTGCACAGCGCATCGATATCGTCGATGAGAACGGGGTCATCCGCATGACCCTTTCAGGCCGGACGCCGGCGCCGATCATCGATGGGATCCAATACCGCCGGGCGTTCAACGTCGCCGGGCTGGTGCTTTACGACGACAAGGGCAGCGAGCGGGGCGGCTTCGGAACCGCCGACGTGGCCGGGGGGATGGCCGTTCTGGCCTTGGATCACCCGGCGATGGATGCCATCGGCTGGCGCGTCTCGCCGGACGGCGAGGTGGCGTTCTCGATCAACCAAGCACCGCCGCTGCTGCGTGAGCCTGCCCTCGACAACCGCTTGGTTCCCGGGGTTAAAACGTCCACGCGCATCCGAATGGTGGTGGGTGCAGACGGTGCCCCTGCGATCGCATTGAACGACAAAGCGGACAAGACACGCCTGCGGCTGACCGTAACCGAAGAGGGGTACGGCGCCATCGAGTTCCTCAATGCAAAAGGGGAGGTAATTCACACGCTGGCGCCAGAGGCGGAAACGGGACTGGCGAGGGTGCAATAGGCTCCGAAGCGCAGCCGGTGTCCAGAATGAACTTTGCCTGGTGGGCAAGCCATGCTGGTTGACGCTGTGACGCCCGAGGCTGGCCTCCTGCATGGAATTCCGACGCATTGGAATGAGAGGCCAGCAGCGTTTGGCAGCCTGTCTGCCTAATCTCAACCCCAAATTGGAGATCAAGCCATGAGCACACGCTGGAGCTACCTGACTGTTCAAATCGAAACGAATCCGATAGGCGAACCGAAGGGCGCTCCGAGACGAAGTGAATCGGCAAGGGCGGCCGCGCTCGGAACTGAACGACGCGGTCCACCTGCCGTCGGCGCCGGCGGTGCGGATTCTCAAGAAGGAGGTGCGAGATGCGCGCGCTGACACGTTGGGGCATGGGCATGATGCTGCTTTTCACCGCCACGCTCGCCCAAGCTGCGCCGCCGGCACAGACCGCTGCCGCCCTGCTCGATCATCTTCAGGCCGGTGAGGCTACCGCGGCCGAGGCGATGTTCACTCCAGAGATGGCAAAGGCCGTGCCGGCGGCGCAGCTGCAGGCCCTTTGGCAATCGTTCGGCGCACTGCAAGATCGCGGCGCGGCACAGGTCACTGCGCGCGGCGAGGTGAGCGTGGTGACACAGCGGCTGAGGTTTGCGGTGGGCGACATCGACACGCAAGTAGCGGTAGATGCCGGCGGCCGCGTTGCCGGCCTGAACTTCAAACCGGCGACCGCACAAGCGCCGCCAGCGGCTCCAGTGCCAGCCGATGCAAGTTTCCAAGAGCTGCCTTTCGACGTGGTGTCTGACAAGGGCGCCCTACCGGGCACGCTGGCCCTGCCCAAGGGCAAAGGGCCGTTCCGCGCGGTAGTGCTGGTGCACGGGTCCGGTCCACAGGACCGCGATGAAACGATTGGACCGAATCGTCCGTTCTTGGACGTAGCGCGCGGATTGGCCGCCCACGGGATCGCGGTGCTGCGCTACGAAAAGCGCACCAAAGCACGGCCGCAGGAGTTCAGCGGCAACGACTACACGATGGACGATGAAACCACCAACGATGCCGTCGCGGCCGTCGCCGGCCTGGCCAAGGCCACCGGCATCGACGCGCACCACGTCTATGTGATGGGGCACAGTCAGGGCGGCATGCTGGCGCCCCGCATTGCGCAGCGCTCGGGCAAGGTGGCGGGGCTGGTCCTGTGGTCAGCGCCGGCCCGCTCGCTGCTGACCGTGTTGCCGGAACAGAACCGCTACCTCTTGGGCTTGGATGGGAGCATCAGCGCCGACGACCAGGCCATCCTGGACAAACTGGACGGGCAGATCGCCGCCGCACGGGGCACGGCACCGGTTGCTGCCAAGGACCTGCCACTGGGCGTGCCGGCGAGTTACTGGCGCGCGTTCGAGAACATTGATCCGGTCGCCGACGCCAAGGCCTCAGCACTGCCCATTTTGCTGCTCCAAGGCGGCCGTGACTTCCAAGTCGTGGATACGGACTGGCAGCTGTGGCACCACGGCTTGGCTCGCCAGCGCCAAGCCAGCTTCAAACACTATCCGGCGGTGAACCACCTGGGCGTCGCCGGCCAAGGCCCGGGTTCGCTGCAGGAATACAACACGCCCGGCAACGTCCTTCCGCAGCTTGTGGACGACGTGGCACAGTGGATTGAGGCACAGCGATGAAGGTTTGGACGGCGATGGTCGCGGATTGGGCCGTAGCCCGCCCACCTGCATAGCGGCTGCTGTGGTTGGTGGGTCCCGATGCTGTGCGTAGCGGTGATGCTTGCCGCTGGCATGCAATCGACGCAGCGCCCGCCATGGCCTCAGCTTCGCCTTGCCATTCTTGGTGCTGGTGACGGCGGGGTGGATCTGGGCGGGGCTGCAGCTTGCCCGGCTTCCAGTCCGGGCAATATCTGAGCGACCGGAGCAAGGCGTGCTGCTTGGTCACCGATACCGGCCGCGCGCTTACATTCGGCTGCGAGATGGCAGCGCTCTGTCGCTTTCGCCCTCTCTTTGTCCCCTCCCTCTTCCTACCCACGTCTTGCGTCTCTCTTGCATCCGGTCAATGAATGAGTCAGCAAGTTAGGTGGTGCACGGATGATCTCGACGTAAACTGGCTTGCAGTTGACTCTGAGCGGTCCGTGGCAGGAGAGACACGGGTAAATTCGTTTCAGGCGGGGAGGCATCGGGAAGAGGCCGACCCATCACGGCAATAGAAGATCCAACAATTGATACAACCTCGTGTCGAGCTCAGCGCGATTCGATTTCTTGGCTACGGCGCCAGTGGGCACCCGCAGTTCAGGGTCAGGCTCTCGGAAAGCGGGCGGGGCGCCCTTCGCAGTTTTTCCATGAATCGCGCGGGCACGTGGATCCATTTGGATTTGGACGGCGCTCGTCTGACATCGGCCTTTATTGGTCCCGCGATGGATCTGCAGGAATTCACTGCTAGCGTCGATCGGCCTGAGCTGGCGGCCAAACTCCACGCAATCGCGCAAGGGCTGGTAGCCCTTCCATGGCTGGTTTTGTGGGCATAAAAGTGCGTGGAACTTACTCTTTGGCGGGCCCCCTCATTTAAGGTGCTGTATCGCCTGCGCGTTCTGCAATGGGGCGAACTTGTTGGACGAGGGTAAGCAGTGTCTTGCCCGGCTCTTCAATCATGACCTCGTGAGCAGACTGTTCAAACCAGATGATCTGCTTCTCGGGAGCGGCGAGCTTGTCGGCCCATTCGGCGGCCAGTTCCGAAGACACGTTGTGGTCATGACGGCCCAAGAACAGAAACACGGGTGTGTCGATGCGACGCACCGATGACATGTCCAGGGTTAAGACCTCCGACAGCAAGTGCTCCATCGAGAAGTCGTTGCCGTTCCAGATGGCCGCGACGTCGGCATCCGAATACTCCGGGGAGAGCTTTATCGCTGCAGCTTCCGCATCGCCGCCACGGCGGTTGTGAACCATGCCCCCGTAGTGGTTGAGCCACTTGCGCTGTTTGAAGAGGCTCTGCAAGGGAACCGGCGCGGCGCCTTGCGCATACGGGGCTAGCTCTTGGAGCTCGGCTACTGCTTTCGCGTTTCCGTCCTCCTTGGCTTGGTGAAGGGTCCACGCCCACCCGCGCCGCTCGCTCTCCGGGGCGTTGGATATCTGTCCGATGCCGATGTAGGCATGCAGCCAATTGGGATGGCGTTGCGCGACCTCCAGGCCGAGGTAGCTGCCCCAAGAGTGGCCCAGCAGGAAGATCTTCTCCTTTCCGAACTCCCGCCGCAGCCATGCAACCATCTCCTCCGCATCGGCGACCATCTGTTCGCGCGTCATGGAGGGTGCTATCACGGACGGTTCGTTAGCGGCGTAGGTCTTGCCAGCGCCGCGCTGGTCCCACTGGACGACCGTGAAATACTCTTCCCAGCCGCGTTGAAAATACCAACTGGTGGGCATCGATACCCAGCCCGGCCCGCCGTGGAGCATGAGAAGCACTGGATTGCGACGATCCGACCCACGGATCGATACCCACTGATCGATGCCGCCGATGCGGACCTTCTCCAGCCGCTCCACGCCGTCGTCCGCAACCACTCGGCGGATCTCCGCGACTACTTTTACGGCATCGCTACGGCTTTCAGGCCAAGAGGCGGCGGACGAGTCGAAAATCGCAAGCCCGGCAGCTGTCAGAGTGAGGAGCCAGAGGATTCGATTGCTCATTGGAATGGAAGAGCATGAGGGAACAGGTGCGAGTATTGTGACGCAATGGCTGCCGCCATAGAAGCAGTAGCCGAACGGGGTTTTTTTCGCTGGGTCACCTTGGTCAGGTGGGTGAACTGAGTAGCATCTCCGCCGTTGGCCGGTTGAAGCCGACGACGCGCTGACCTATGTGGTCACTAGCCAGGGTTAGCGGTACTCAGTTGCGATCCGTTGACGTGTAAGTTCCAAATCGGACTTTTACGCTTCCGTCGACCACATTGACCACGCCAATTTCCTGCGGGCCGAATTCGATCACTGCCGGCCATGAGTGGCGGAAGCCGATCGGCCATGCGGGTGGCCTCACTGTCGTCCAATTGGCACCGCCATCCTCGCTCGCGCTCACTTCGTTGGAGCAGGAGGTGACAAACATGGTGCCGCTTTGGGTGGTCATGACGTGGGGGCCACAGCGCTGGTCCGCCAGCGGAGTACCAAGGCCAGCCGGCCAGCTGCGTCCGTCCGGAGATGTCTTGTAGGACACCGGGCACTGCGGGTCATCCCCGCATGTCTCAAGCACCATCAAGTATCCGCCGTCCGGGCGCCGCGCCATTACAGGCATGCCAGGCCGGAGCAGACCGCCACCGGGTTCGTTGGCAATCGTGATCGCCGGACTCCAGGTATGCCCACCATCACTGGACAGTTGCTGCGACACCACTTGGTTGTAGGACGGCCGCTCGTCCGCACGGGTTTCGTCAGCGTAGACCACCGACAAGGTGCCGTCTTCCAGAAGTGTGAAAACTGGCTCCCACACCCCGCGGTCCTTGCGACCGGCGGGGCTTTCATTGCGCGTAATGGTGCTGAGGAAGCTCCAACTACGCCCCTGATCGTCGCTGGCATACACGTTCAGTCGGTAAGACACTCCATCGATGAGCGAGCGCATGGCCAACAGAACGCGACCTTCGGGCAGGACGATCAGCTCGCCGTTGTCAAGCTTTCGCTTGGGCTCTTCCACCCGGGAGAGTGGCGCCCACGTGCGGGCATTGTCGCCGCTGACAGAGAGCTGCAGCGTGGTGGTCTCGCCACCGGGATAGCGCGTCGCCACCGCCAGCCAGCGTCCGTCCGGCAGCCGTGCCAGACGGCCCCAGCCCGCGTTCTCCCCATCGACCGTGACCGTATCGGTCCAGGTCACCTCGGTCGCCAGCGAAGGTAGTGCCACGGCTGTCAGCACGGCCAGCATCAGCGTGCGCAGGGGAAGCATCAGTTGCATGTCCATCACCAGTAAGTTGCGTACAGGGCCACCAGGATCGCCAGTACCGCAAGCGAGGCGACGTTGAACGACGGGGAGGTCGCATAGCCCACGTCATCGGTACGGATGCGGTCGCGGTCGCCACTGGCGCGGGTAGCCAGCGCAACACCGACCCCAAGCAGCAGGGTCGCCAAGAACACCACGCCCATGCGGTCCAGGAATGGCAACGACGGCCACAGCAGCTTGAACACCAGCGAGAGCAAGAACGAACCCACTGCGGCTGCCAGTGCGCCGGCCTCATTGGCACGTTTCCAGAACAGACCCAGCAGGAAGATCACCACGATGCCCGGCGTGAAGAAGCCGGTGAACTCCTGGATGTACTGGAAGCCTTGGTCGAACCCGCCCAGCAATGGGCGTGCGGTCAGCACCGCCACGATGATGGCGATGGAGGCGGCGATCCGGCCCACCCGCACCAGCTTCGCCTGCGAGGCATCCGGCGCGCGCTTGGCGTAGAAATCCAGGGTGAAAATGGTCGCCACCGAATTGATCTTCGAGGCCAGCGACGCGACGATTGCCGCTACCAGCGCCGCGAAGACCAGCCCGAGGATGCCGCTGGGCAACAGGGCCAGCATGGTGGGGTAGGCGGCGTCGGGTCGCTCCAGATCCGGGGCCAGCATCACCGCGGCAATGCCGGGCAGAACCACTATGGCCGGAATCAGCAGCTTGAGGAACGCGGCGAACACCACGCCCTTCTGGGCCTCCCGCAGGCTCTTGGCGGCCAGCGCACGCTGGATGATGTACTGGTTGAAACCCCAATAGCTGAGGTTGGCGATCCACATGCCGCCCAGCAACACCGACAGGCCCGGCAGGTCCTTGTAGAACGGGTTGTCCTTGCTCAGGACCATCTCGAACCGCTCCGGGTGCTGCTGCCAGAGCTGCATGAAGCCGTCGCTGACGCTGCCATCGCCGATTTTGCTTAGTGTGATCACGGTCACCAGTAGGCCCCCCAGCACCAGCAGGCACACCTGCACGATATCGGTCAGCGCCACCGCCTTCAGGCCGCCGTACAGCTGGTAAGCCAGCGCAAACGCGCCGAGCAGCACCAGTGCAACATCCTGGTTGAGGCCAGCAACACCGGCAATGGCAATCGAACCCAACCACAGGATCGAGGTGAGGTTGACGAACACATACAGGCCCAGCCAGAACACTGCCATGAGGGTGCGGATGCGGTTGCCGTAACGCTCTTGCAGGAACTGCGGCATGGTGGTTATGCCATTGCGCAGGAAAATCGGCAGGAACCATTTGCCGACGATCAGTAGGGTGATCGCGGCCATCCACTCATACGACGCGATGGCCAGGCCGATCGCATAGCCCGAACCGGACATGCCGATGATTTGTTCGGCCGAGATGTTGGCTGCGATCAGCGAGGCGCCGATGGCCCACCACGGCAGGCTGCGGCTGGCCAGGAAGTAGTCCTGCGCGGACTTCTGCTGGCCGGCTTTCTCGCGCGATACCCACTGTGCAAGGATGAAAATGCCCGCCAGGTAGGCCAGCACGATGCTGATATCAAGGGTGGAAAGGCTCATGGAATCTCCGCGGAAGTCCCACGCGGTGCGCGGGGCGGCAAGCTGTTGGGGTCGCCGGCGAACCGGGCTTCAGGAAGGCCGGCGATACCGGCGTTTTCTATGGAGAGCAGGTGGCCGGCAAGGGGGTCGACTGCACGCCCGGCGGCATCCAGCCCCTCGTGCGCACTGGTGATGAACAGCGTGCGGTGTCCAGGCCCGCCGAAGGCCGGGCGAGTCGGTTGGCTGACCGGCGTGGCAATCGAGCGATCCTCGGTACCGTCGGGCAGGTAACGCACCACGCGTGCATCGCCCCACCGGGCGTTCCAGAGGCCGCCTTCGGCATCGACGGTGCTGCCGTCGGGCTCGCCGGGTTCGGCCTGCAGGTCAACGAACAGCTGCGCCGGCCCGAGCGTCTTGCCGTAATCACATCGCAGGATCTGCTTCTGTAGCGAATCACAGAAGTACATCGTGTCGCCTGAGGGGCTGAAGGTAATGCTGTTGGAAATGGCGGCCGGCGGCAGCGGCAGGGTTTCCAAAGTAAGGTCCGCATTGAGGCGGAGGAACGGTGCTACCGCCTGCTTTGGGCCTTCGGCGGGCTCATGCAGCATGCCGAACACGAATCTGCCTTGACGGTCGCAAGCGCCATCATTGGCACGCGTATCGGTGGTTGCCAACCCACGCAGGTCCTGCAGGTCGCGGAATTCGTTGCGTTCGGGGTGGAAGAACGCCAGCCGGGAGGCAAGGGCGAGCAGCAGCCAACCGTCCGCTTCGCACAGCGCCATCGCGGCCAGACGCTCCGGCATCGGCCAGCGGGTGATTGCCCCGTCCTGTGGACGGTAGCGCCACAACTTCGACTGCTGGATGTCGGTCCAGTACACCGCCTGCTCGCGGTCGCACCACAGCACGCCTTCGCCCAGGGTGTTTCCCGAGGGAACCGCCACGCTCATCGCGGCGGTCACACCCAGCCTCCGTCCACGATGAAGTCCTGGCCGGTGCACATGCGGCTGTCGTCGGCGGCCAGGAACAGTGCGGCACGGGCAAGATCGTCCGCACGCAGGTAGCCCGGCAGGCATTGCGAGCGCCGCAACTGCGCTTCACCCTCCGCATCCAGCCACAGCCGCTGCTGTTTCTCGGTGATCACCCAGCCGGGGACCAGCGCGTTGATGCGGATACGGTCCTGGCCCAGCTCGCGGGCCAGCCCGTTCACCAGCCCGTGTACCGCGGATTTGGCCATGGCATACAGCGGGTAACCGCTGTTCTTGATCATCCAGCCGGTCGACCCCAGACAGATGATCGAGCCACCGCCCAACGCCCGCATGTCCGGTGCCACGGTCTGGATCGCGAAGTACTGGTGGCGCAGATTGACGGCCACGCTGCGCTCGAAATCGGCCACGCCGGTGTCGGCCAAGGCATGGCGTGCGTCGTTGGCCGCGTTGTTGATGAGCACTGAAAAATGCCCCACCAAGCCACGGGCCTCGGCGATCGTGGCTCGGAAGGCCTCGATATCCGTGATGTCGCAGCGCAGGTAATGCGGTACCGGCTCAACGTCACGCAGCTCATCGAGCAGTGCTTGGGCGCCGCTGTCATCGATGTCCAAGAACGCCACCTTTGCGCCCTGCCGGGCGAAATGGTCCACGAAAGCGGCACCAATGCCGGTAGCGCCGCCGGTGATCAATACCGCGCGGCCCTTCAAACTGGGGTAATGGGTCATGGTCTTCACCGCGCTCACCACTCGGCCACGCTGCCATCGGCATGGCGCCAGATAGGGTTGCGCCAGCGGTGGCCTTCAGCGGCTCGCTCGTCGACGTAAGCCTGGTTGATCTCAATTCCCAGGCCGGGGCCATTGGGAATCTTGACGAACCCCTCGTTGTAATCGAAGGGCGAGCGGTCAACCAGGTAATCGAGCAGGTCGTTGCTGGCGTTGTAGTGGATGCCCAGGCTCTGCTCCTGGATAAAGGCGTTGTAGCAGACCGCATCCAGCTGAAGATTGGCGGCCAGAGCAATCGGGCCGAGGGGACAGTGCAGGGCGATGGCAACGTCATACGCTTCTGCCATAGCTGCGATCTTGCGGGTTTCGGTAATGCCGCCCGAATGCGAGGGGTCAGGCTGCAGGATGTCCACGCCTCCCGCCTGCAGCACCCGCTTGAAATCGTACCTGGAGTACAGGCGTTCCCCCAGTGCGATCGGGGCGGGGGAGAGGGCCGCCAGTTCCGGAATCGCCTCTAGGTGTTCGGACAACACCGGTTCTTCGATGAACATCAGACCAAACGGCGACAGCTCACGCATGAGCACCTTCGCCATCGGCTTGTGCACGCGGCCGTGGAAGTCCACGGCCAGGCCGATATCGGGGCCGACCGCATCGCGCACGGCCTGTACGTTTTCCAGCACCCGCGTGACCTTGTCATGGGTGTCGACGATCTGCATTTCTTCGGTGCCATTCATCTTCACCGCAGTGAAACCGCGTGCCACCGCTTCGCTGGCCGCACGTGCGGTATCGGCAGGGCGGTCACCGCCGATCCACGAATACACGCGGATGCGGTCGCGCACGGGGCCGCCCAGCAGGGCGTGCACGGGAACGCCTAGCGCCTTGCCATGGATGTCCCACAGCGCTTGGTCGATGCCGGCCAGCGCGCTCATCAGGATCGGGCCGCCACGGTAGAATCCGCCGCGATAGAGCACGTTCCAGTGGTCTTCGATGTGCCGGGGATCCTTGCCGATCAGGTAATCGGAAAGCTCTTCCACCGCAGCGGCCACGGTATGCGCGCGGCCCTCTACGATTGGCTCGCCCCAGCCGATGATGCCGGCATCGGTTTCGATCCGGACAAACAGCCAGCGCGGGGGCACCAGGTAGGTGGTGATGGCAGTGATCTTCATGCATGGGGGTCCGTGTTGGTGCTGCTCCAAGCGTCGATGAACGCGCGCGCGCGGCGCGCCACTTCTGCTGGCGGGGTCTTGGGGGCGTACAGGGCCGAGCCGATGCCGAACCCGGCCGCGCCCGCGTGGCGGTAGGCCGCCATGCGTTCGGGAGTGATGCCGCCCACGGGCAGCAGCGCGGTGCCTGCGGGCAGTACGCTGGACCAGGCTTTCAGCACAGGCGGCGGCAACTGCTCGGCAGGGAACAGCTTCAATGCATCAGCGCCGGCACGCAGTGCGGCGAATGCCTCGGTGGGCGTGGCCACGCCGGGGGTGCAGCGCATGCCCTTGGCGTGCGCGGCAGCGATGACCTCAACGTCGGCATGCGGCATCACGATGATGCGGCCGCCTGCATTGGCCACGTCATCCACTTGGGCGGTGGTGAGCACGGTGCCCGCGCCGACCAGGCAGCGGTCACCGAGCTGCCTGGCCAGCAATTCGATGCTCTCCAGTGGCTGTGGAGAGTTCAGCGGCACTTCCAGGATATGAAACCCGGCATCGGCAAGTGCGGCACCGATCGCGGGGGCCTCCTGCGGGGTGAGCCCGCGCAGGATGGCAACCAATGGGAGGGGTTGCATCCAGGCGGTGCTCATGGGAAATCCTTCAGCGAGGGGGTTTGCGTGGGGCGCGAATTCCCTTCAGGTTGGCGCGGGAATCGGCAATCATGTCCAACATGGCCACGCGCGCTGCGTCCGGCTGCTTCAGCCGGATCGCGTCGTACACGTCGAAGTGGCGCGGCAGCGAGTACTTGAAGTCCTTGGCAGTCTGCGCCGAGAGCAGGAAGAACGTGCCCAGCGCGGCGTCGATCACCGAGAACAACGAGCTCAGCAGCTCGTTGTTGGTGGCCTCCAGCACACTCTCGTGGAAGGAGAGATCCGCCTTGGCCCACGCGTCCTGGTCCGGCGCGTCGGCCATCGCCTGGTAGGCCGCCTTGATCTTGGCCAGTTGCGCGGGCGAACGCCGCTGCGCTGCCGAGGCGGCCGCCGCAGGTTCGATCACTTCGCGCATTTCCACCAGTTTGTCCACGAAGTCCTGGGTTGGCATCAGCGCGCAGCGCCACGCCAGGATGTCGCTGTCCAGCTGCTTCCAGAATCGGGGCTCGCGCACCCGTGAACCGGTCTTCTGCTTCGTTTCGATCAGCCCTTTGGAGCCGAGCACCTTCAACCCTTCGCGAAGGGCCGAGCGGCTCACCGACAAGGTTTGTGCCAAGAGCTCTTCCTTGGGCAGGTAATCGCCCGGCTTGATCGTGCCACTGACGATGCGCTGCCCGATCTCCTGGGTAACCTGATCGTGAAGGTTGCGTAGCTCGATCCGTTTCACAGACACCCCTTTGGCTTGGTGCTCCGCTGAGCGCGGTCACTCCTATTATCCGACAAAAGGGGTTCGGCAGGGTGGCTTGCTTTGACATGGGGGCGGCCGTCATCACAGTTTGAACCGGAAGCCCATGGCCACAGTCTTATCCTGGTAGCGGATGTCGCGCGGCCGCGTATCGCCACTGCCCCAGAACTGGTGCAGATTGTTGCCCAGCAGATTGGTCGCCGAGAACACCACGGTGGCGCGAGGGGTCACGTCGTAGCTGATCGAGAAGTCCAGCGAGCTGGCCGGCTCGACCTGGTCTTCGGTTCCAGCAACGGTCGGCTGGGTGAAGAAGTCGATGTAGCGGCTGCGATAGCCGTAGGCCAAGCGAGCTGATAGACCGAAGTTCTCGTAGAAGAGCACGGCGTTGTAGTTGTTCTTGGATACGTTTTGCAGCGGGCGGGAAATCACCGGGCCACCGATGAACTCCGGCGATTTGGTGTCGCCCTCGATGTAGGTGTAGTTCAGCTGCGCGCCCAGGCCGCTCCATGCACCCGGCAGGAAGTCGAAGGTCTGCTGATACGCCAGTTCCACGCCCTGCAGATGGCCGCTGCCGGCGCTCTGGGGCGAGGAGAGCTCATAGTCCTCACCGGCGATGACCACATTGGTGATGTAGTTCTGGATGTAGCCATCGATATCGCGATAGAACACGCCCGCACTGGCATAACCCACCGGCGAGAAGTACCACTCCAGCGACATGTCGTAGTTGGTCGACTTGATCGGGCTCAGGTCCGGGTTGCCGCTGCTGGCCACACCCGCACGATTGACAGTGCCAGGGTTCAGCGAGATCGACGGGTTCAGCGCACCGAAGTCCGGGTAACTCAGCGTCTTCGCGGCCAGCACGCGCAACTGCCAGGCATCATTGAAGTGCAAATTCAAGCTGACATTGGGCAGCGTATTGGTGTCCTGCGTATTCCGCGTGATAGCGCTGTAGACGCCGGTGCTGGCATCGAACGAGAAGGCATTGAGGTCGCGCTTGATCTTCTCTGCGCGCACGCCCACCAAGCCATCGACACGCAGGCCGAATACATCAAAATCGTACTTGGCTTGCACGTAGCCAGCCGACTTGCGTTCTTGGATGTCGAAGAAGCGACCGGGGTTTTCGGCAGCCAGGCCATCCGGCAGGCCGTAATAAGCGCGCAGTTCATCCGCGTTGTTGATCAGGTAGTCGTAGCAGGGCGTGAGGAAGGACTGGCTCAGTGCCGAGTTGCCACGCTTGCTGCAGAAGAAGCTGTTCGCCGGGAACAGCCCCACCACCTGGTTGGCAGGGTTCGGGTTCGCGGTGATGTTGCCGGTGCCTGCGCCACCCGGCGGCGGCGTGCTGATTTCCACGCTGCCCTTGGCGCTGGCGTTGCGGTCTGCGTAGCGGAGGCCGAATTGCAGGAATGCGATCGGGCCGTCCAGGAAATCGAACTTGCCATCTCCTCGCCAGCTGTTCTCTTCACCGCGGGATTCGCCCCAAGTCTGGAAGAGACCATTCAGATAGAACCGTGACGGATCCATGGCCGGGTCGCCCGCCAGGTGCCAATTCTGATGATTGCCCGCCGTGCCATCCCACACCGTTGTGATCGGACCGCTCAAGAACGTATCGATGATGAAGTTCTCATCGCGGTAATAGCCGGACGTGCGCGCGACCTCGGTGGAGAGGTGCAGCTGGTCGCCATTCCACTTGAAGCCGAGCGCGTTCTGAATGTCCTGGCCGCGCTGCTTGTGAGCCTGGGTACTGCTGGCCGCGTAGGTATCACCGGTCCAGGAACCATTAGTGGCATCGCAGATGGTCTGACCCGAGAGCGGGCCCGCCAGCTGGTTGGGATAGCAGTTGCCACCTACCTGCAGCCCGGTGGGCGGCACCACCCCGACCGGGAAGCTGAAAAGGAATGCCTGGTCATAGTCGTCGCGCACGTAGTCGTACAGACCTTCAACGTAGACCTCGGTGTTCTCGCTCGGTTTCCACTGCAAGGCATAGTTGAAAGCGCTGCGCTTCCGGTCGCCATGGTTGTAGTTGGTGCCCCAGCCGTTGGGCGCAGCGATCAGGTTGCCGTCATCGGTCCGCATCGGCGAGCCGTCCGGATTCTCCAGCACCTTCGGGAAGTCGCCCCAGACTGCGTCGTAGGCGTAACGCTTGCCGATGTAGCCAAAGTTGACCATCGCACCGATCTCACCGGCGTCGGTGTCCCAGCGATTACTCAGCAGAAGGCTGGCCGAAGGATCGATGTCGCCGGCGTACTTACTGTGGGTGCCGGTGACAGTGCCAGCAATTTCAGCGCCATCGAAGTCGAGTGGCCGGCGCAGCTGGATATCCACCAGGCCGGCGATGCCGCCGAGCGGCAAACTGGCCTCGCTGCTCTTGTAGACGTTCAGACTCTTGATGGCGGTGGCCGGCAGGTTCTGGAACGCGTACCCACGACCGGAACTGCTGAAAATCTCGCGGCCGTTTAACGTGCTGATCACGTTGGGAAGTCCGCGGATCACAACGCCGGTGGTTTCGCCTTGGCTGCCTTGGGCGATCTGCACCCCAGTTACGCGTTGTAGCGCATCGGCCACACTGTTGTCGGGCAGCTTGCCGATGTCCTCGGCGACGATCGAGTCGACCACCATCGCCGCTTCCTGTTTGATCGTCTGGGCGGTCTGCAGGCTCTGGCGCAGCGCGGTAACCGTGACGGTATCCAGGTCAACGGCGGTGGGCTGCGCAGCCGGGTCAGGCGTGGCCACATTTACCGCACCCGTAGTCTGCGCCTGCACCAGGGCAGGCAGGGCAAGGGCGGACAGGATGGCCAGGGAGAGCAGGGTGCGGGAGGAATGGCGAGTCATGGCGGTATCTCCGGATTCCGGAAAGCGAGCGCGGCGGGTGGCCCGCCATCGGTCGATGGCGGGCCGTCAGGTGTCAGAAGGCAGGAACGGACTTGCGCGGCGTTTTTGCCAGGGTGCGGAACAGCTCCGCCTCTCGAGCGCGATACGGCGTGCCATCGGCGTTGAGCAGGTCGTGGAACCACACGGTGGGTGCCTCCATCGTGTACGGGCGCTGCCAGCTGTCCCAAGGGAAGCGGGTCTGGATCGCGCCGTCAACGAAGCCCCAGTTGATCATCCCGATGTTCTCGCGGCGGGCGATCGGCAGGATCGTGTCCACATTGGAGCCGGCGCCGCGGGCAAGCCACTCGGTGCAGATGAGCGGGCGGCCATACTTGCGCAGTTGCTCGATGCGGGACACAAATGCTTCAGGCTGCTCGTAGTTGTGGAAGGTGATCACGTCCGAGCGCTCCAGCTGCGTGCGCTGGATCGAGGTGAGCGAGGCGGCGCCCGGTGACCAGTCATCACCGATCCACACGCCGCTGGTGAGCGGCTGCACCGGCTTTTGGGCACGCGCCCAATCGAAGATCTGGGGCAACAGCCCGGCGATGCGCTCCTGCTCGCCCTTCAACTGCTTGTCCATGTAGTTGCCGCCACCGGGGTTGTCCGGCTCGTTCCATAGGTCCCAGGCCAGCACGCGCTTGTCGTTGGCGAATGCGCCGACCACGCCTTCCACGTACTCGCGGAAGTGCTTGTCGTTGGCTGGGTCCACCAGCATGTGGCGGCTCGGGCTCTGCACCCAGCCGGAGTTGTGCACGCCGGGAATCGGGCGGTGCTGCGGGCCCAGCTTCGGGTCCGGGTCCCAGCAGCTGTCGAACAGCACCAGCATCGGGCGGATGCCATGCTTTTCAGCGATGCTCAGGAACGTATCCACGCGCTTGATGAAGCCCTGCGGGTCCTGCTGCCAGAGCAGATCGTGGAGGTACACGCGCATGGTGTTCATGCCGAACTGCTCGTGCGCCCAACGAAGCTCGCGGTCGATGGCTTCCGGGTCGAAAGTGTCGGCCTGGAACATTTCCAGCTGGTTGATGGCGTTGGAGGTGGTGTAGTTCGCCCCCACCAGCCATTCCTGCTTCGCATACCAGCTTTCAGCCTGCGCCGGCGTCCAGCGTGCGGCTTCGGTCGCATGCGCCATGGGCGCAACGGCGAGCAACGTCGCCAGCAAGAGGGAAGGCCACTTTCGCATCAGATGCATCTCCTTGGATCATGAGCTGCCCGTCCTGGCGGAAACCGGGAGGCGGGCGCTACGTGGTGGTGGTGCCGGCACAGAGACCGGCAGGTGCGCAGGGCGCGGGATCAGCGGCGTTGGTTGGCAGCGCGGTCCGTAGTGAAGTCGTAGACGATCCGGTTCAGATAGGTCTCACCCGGCGCCAGTCGTGCCGAACCGAAGGCCGGCTGATTCGGGGTATCGGGGAACAACTGCGGTTCCAGCGCGATCGCATCGCCTTGGCGATACACGCGGCCACTCTTGCCCACCGTGCTGCCATCTAGGAAGTTGCCCGAATAGAACTGCAGCCCTGGCTGAGTGGAGAGCAGCGTCATCACGCGACCGGAGCGCGGGTCGTGGACACGGGCAACTTCCCGCAGTTCACGCACCGGTGCCTTGCTGATGACCCAATTGTGATCGTAGCCTTGGCCGTGCAGCAGTTGCGGTTCGTCGCCCCGGCGCAGGTCGCGACCGATCGCCTTGGGCGTGCGGAAATCGAACGCGGTCCCTGCCACCGGCTGCAGCACCCCAGTGGGAATCAACGTCGCATCCACCGGCGTATAGGCGCTGGCCGGAATGGTCAGCTCGTGCTCCATCGCCGAGCCCGATCCCTCACCGGAAAGATTCCAGTACGAGTGGTTGCTGAGATTAACGATGGTGGGCGCCTCGGTGGTGGCGCTGTAGTCGATCTCCAGCCGGCCATTGCCCTTCAAGGCATAGGTCGCAGTGACCGTGAGTGTGCCGGGAAAGCCCATGTCGCCATCCGGGCTGACATGCCGCAAGGTAGCGTGCTCCGGGGTGACGTCCACGACCTGCCAGACCACCTTGTCGAACCCCCGGGTTCCACCGTGCAGGCTGTTGGGACCGTTGTTGACGGGCACCTGGTAGGTCTTTCCATCGAGAGTGAAGCGGCCCTTGGCAATCCGGTTGGCGAACCGGCCGACGATGGTGCCGAAGTACTGTGGTTTGTCCAGCGTGGCTTGCAGGTCTTTGTCGCCCAGGAGCACGTCGGCGAACGCACCATCGCGGTCCGGGACTTCCAGCGAATGCAGTGCCGCGCCCAGGGTCAGCACCCGCGCCTGCATGCCGCTGCCATCGCGCAGCAGGATGGTTTCCACTTGTGTTCCATCCGGCAACTTGCCCACCACCGTCCGCTCCTGGCCCTCGGCGACACCCACTGCGGAAAGTGCCAATACGCCGATCAATCCCGCTTTTTTCCCCTTACCAGCACGCATTGCTCAAGACCCCTCTCGATGTCGTGGAGCGTACAAAAACATATAATCAGACAATACGCACGTTGCGACGCAACAAGCGTGCAATGCGGACCGTCACTGCGCTGCGGCAGTCATGGCATGAATGGCCGAAAAGCCGCGCACCACAGCGTCCGGCGACGCTGTTGGCTGCGCTTCGATGCCCAGTTCGGCCAATGCCGCCTGGTAGAGCCGGTTGACCGGACCGGAACCGACCAAGGGCACCGACGCATCTCTCAGGGAAGGAAACAGCGCCAACGCGTCGGCGATCTCCGCGCCGACCAGCAGGCCGCGCAGGTACGAACTAGTTTGATCGCGAGGCAGCGCACCCCGGATCATCCTCGCGCGAACGCCAAAGAGCAGGGCACCCAACCCGAGGGGGCCGGTTGCCGCCGCGCGCACACCTTCGGCAAAGGCCGGCCCGGGTGTGCCGGGCCCCTCAAGCACGGATGCGAGCAGGCCGGCGCTGGCCAAACGGTCGAACAGCTCACCCGACATTGAGGTCATGAAACTGTCCACACGCCCATCGATGAGCTGTATCCACTTCGTGTGCGTACCGGGCAGGGCGACAATGGCATCAAGGTCGATGTTTCCACCACTGAGCAAGCCCAGCAACTCTGTTTCCTCACCACGCAGGACATCGTGCGCCCCGTCGACGGGGCGCACGCATGCCATGCCGGGCACGATGCTCACGTCCAGCTTACCGATGCGGGCGGATACCAAGCTCAGCGCGACCGCCTCAACGCCCGCAGGACAATCCACATAGCCGGCATCGATCCACCCAACGTTGGAACCGATCATGCCGGCGGCATAGGCATGGCCCGCGTCGGGCCACCGTGTCCGGATCGCATCGGCGGCGGCGGCCATGCCTTCGCGCTGCAGCATTGCCACCCCGGCGGGCGTCTCGTATGCGTCCAGCCTTCGTCCATCGGCCCCGATCAGGTAGGCCCGCAGATTGGAGCTGCCCCAGTTGATGCCAATGATGCTGTCCGTGTGACGCTGCTGCATGGCGAATCCTCAAGGCGGACGGAGTGTTGCCTATTGTCCGATTATATGATTTGGTTGTGCGGCGCTGGCAAGCCTGTCAGCGCGGCATTCCACGGGAGGGGAAGATGTTCAATGGCACGCTTCGTGCGCTGGTAGTCACGGCGCTCCTGCAGGCATCGGGCGGCGTATCCGCCATAACGCCGGCAACGGACAATCCGCTTCTGCTGTCCGGGCCGGACCCTTGGATCACCCGCGAGGGCCAGATCTTCTACTACATGGGCACACACGGCGACCGGCTGGCGATCCGCGCCACCACCGATCTTGCCAAGCTTGATACTGCACAGGAAATCACGGTGTGGCGGCCACCAGCGACCGGACCCAATGCCACCTCGATCTGGGCCCCGGAACTGCACCGCATCGAGGGCAAGTGGTACATCTATTACACGGCCGCCGCCAGCGGCATTGCCGAAGGGCAGGAAGACGCACACCGCGGCGTGTTCGTGCTGGAGAACATCAGCGCGGACCCCACCACCGGCGAATGGCGCGACCGCGGCCGCTTGGCCACCTCCCATCCTGGAATCGATGGCACGACCTTTAGCACCGGGGGAAAGCGCTATTTCGTTTACTCCCCCTATGTTGGCCCGGACAGCGTGCTGGCCGTCGTGGCCATGGCCAACCCTTGGACACTGACTGGAGCGGAAACCATCATCGCGCGCCCCGACCAGACCTGGGAGCGGAAGGGTGGCCGGCAGATCCTGGAAGGTCCCGAATTCCTGCAGGGCCCGAACGGTGACCTGTTCTTGACCTACTCAGGCAGCGCCTGCTGGTCCGATGATTACGCCATTGGCCTGCTGCACGCCAAAGCAGGCGCAGACCCCTTGGATGCAAAGGCGTGGTCCAAGGAAAAGCGCCCTATCTTGGCGAAGAACCCGGCCGGCAATGTATATGCGCCGGGGCATAACGGGTTTTTTCAGATGAGTGACGGAACGCCATGGATCGTGTATCACGCCAATCCGGGCCCTGAAATGGGCTGTACATCCGAACGTTCGCCGCGCGTGCAGCCAGTGCATTGGGATGAGGAGGGCAGGCCTGCACTGGACCTGCCTGTAGGGAAGAGCGCCAAAGTGCTCAAATAGCTACGGTGGGGAGGAAGTTCGAACTGACAAGGGTGCCCCAGGCATAGGGCTCAATACTCGGTTTATGTCGCCAAACGCTATGATGCTTGGATGGGGGCATTGCGCGCCGCGACCTGGCCTTTTCTTTGTGACTGGGACGCCGGTGGGTATAGGATGGTTGGGCGCGGGCCCGAGCACGCCAGCCCGGATTGAAAAGGAGATACCCATGGAACTGCTGCCGAAGGCGATAGCTGACGGGCGGGGCAAACTCTATGTGACCCTCCCTGAGTTTCGAGAAGCTTTTAGACAAATGTGCCAAGCGGTCGAGCAGCTCCCGAAGGCCGTCATTGACCGCGGCAAGGCTTTGGCCTACCCGCAGTTGCATCACGCCTGTGTTCAGGGCGACATTGAGCTGGTTGAGGCGTTGCTAGGCCGCGGAGTAAATCCCAACTGCTATCCTTTCACCGAAGACGAAGGCGATGAGCCGCCGCTGGTTTGGCTGGTGAGGGCAGAAGAGATGAAGATTGACGCGAAGATCTCTGTTGCGTCCGTCCTCATTCGATATGGCGCGGATGTGGAGGAAGGGGATGCCCTCTCGCTGGCGCAGCAACTGGGAGACTGGCCCTTCGCAAATTACCTAGAAGAGGCGGGGCGAGGCCAGCCACCAACGGCCGGATAGGTGCTAGGTGAGTGTGAACAGAGGCAGTGCATACCCGAAGCGGTAGCGACTTGGGATAGAGCCAGCTCTCGCGCCGGCCCTTTCAACGTCCCGGGGAACATCGGCCCAAGTGGGTGCGCAGCGCTACTCGCCATCCACCGCATAAGCAGCATGCACCAAGGCCAAGTGGCTCAGACCCTGCGGCGTGTTGCCCAGCCCTTCATCGGCTTGGGGATCCCACATCTCCGGCATAAGCCCCACGTCGTTCTGGACGCGGGCCAGCAACGATCCGAACAAGCGATCCGCTTCTTCTGCCTCTCCCAGCAGGCCGTAGGCTTCCACCATCCAGAACGAGCAGCTGATGAACGTCCCTTCGCAGTCCTGCATGCCGCTGTAGCGCCATAGCAGATCGCCGCTTTCATCCGACAGTTCGCGCCGAATGGCCTCCCGAGTAGCGATGAAACGCTCCCGGCGCACTTCGCCCAAGCCGAAGCGCGACGCCAGCATCAGGCTCGCGTCCAGCCGGTCGCTGCCGGCATGCATCACGTAGCTCTGCTTTGCCTCATCCCAGCAGTGCTCGTCGATCCAGTCCAGGATGCGGTCCTTCTCGCGCTGCCAGCGCGGCAGACGGGCAGTGGTGATGTGGCCAGCTTCGGCCAGTTCGCAGGCTCGGCGGAGCGCCATCCAGCATTCCACCTTGGACATCGTGTAGTGCTGCGCGTCGCCCAGTTCCCAGAAGCCGCTGTCCTTGCGCATCCAGTTGTCGGCGCATTCGTCAGCCAGTTCGAACAAGAGCCGGGCAGTTGTGGGGTCGAGGATGTGGCCGGCTTCGATCATCCGGCTCGCCATTTCCAAAACGTCGCCATAGGCGCAGGTCTGCAACTGCTCAGAGGCCGCATTATCCACGCGCACCGGTTGACTGTTGCGGTAGCCCGGCACGTCGATGCAGCGTTCCTTTTCGACCCGCTCGCCGCGAAGGGTGTAGCACGGCGCAAGCCCGGGACGGTGGCGACCGATGGTGGTCATCAGCCAGCTGAAGCCGGCCTTGGCGTCGGGCAGGGCACCCAC
This sequence comes from Stenotrophomonas sp. NPDC077421, assembly GCF_049545505.1. Lineage (NCBI taxonomy): Bacteria > Pseudomonadati > Pseudomonadota > Gammaproteobacteria > Lysobacterales > Lysobacteraceae > Stenotrophomonas > Stenotrophomonas sp. NPDC077421. Next base: position 115,826 of record NZ_JBMWDP010000004.1, read on the forward strand.
GCGCAGGAAGGTCTTGATGACGTATGCGGCGTCGCGAACCCAAGCGTAGCGGTAGTCCCAGTTCTTGTCGCCGCCGATGCGCTCGGGCAGCGACGCGCTCACCGCCGCGGCGATGGCCCCGGTGGGCGCGAACCAAAGGAATTTGAGCGCCAGCGCCGATCGGATGACTTCCTCGCGGCGGCTTGCGTCGCAGTGCAGGTCGTCCACCCACTGGCGCCACTCCCGATCGGAGCGGTCGATGCGGGTATCGATATCCACTAAAGGCGGAACCGGGAGCACTTCGTCCTGCGAAGCCAGCAGCGCGATGATCTCCCGGTCGCCGGGCCGAAGCGTCAGGCTGCCGCGGAGTTCCCGGTCGTCACAGGTGTCGATCTGCACGCGTTCGGAGTAGCGCAGCATCGTCATGACGGGGCCGGCGTGATGCACGCAGCCGTTCGGGGTGTCGCTCATCCAGGGCGTACAGATTCCGGCGCGCGTGCCGGGCTGGTAGAGGAGGTCGAAGGTGACCTCTCCCTCCGCGCCTTCCAACCGGCGGGCCAGCTCGGACCAGGGCAGCCGCCCGGCCGGGCCGCTGTTGAGCGACTCGGTCACCCGGGCCAGGCCGGTGGCGGTGCGGACGTGCGTTTCCAACACGTTGCTGTTGTCGCGGTAGCGCCGCTGCACCTGCTCAACGTCGCGGGCTTGGACCACAAAACGACCGCCGGCCGGGGCATCGAGCAGGCGGTCGAGCAAGGGCGGTGCGTCCATGCAGGGGGCGCACCACCAGTCGATGCTGCCATCCGGCGCGATGAGCGCACTGGAGCGCCCATCGCCAATGGCGGCGTAGGACTGGATGGGCGCATACCCGTCCGCGTCGCGCTCAGCAGGCACGCTATTGGCATCGCTGGAGCCAGCGGTCACGGCAGCAGCATGCCGCCGGTGGCGCCGATCACCTCACCGGTGATGTAGCTCGACTCCTGGGTGGCCAGCAGCACGTAGGTCGAGGCCATTTCTACCGGCTGGCCCGCCCGCTTCAGCGGGGTCTGCGAGCCGAACTCGGGAATTGCCTCAGGCGGTTGGCCGCCGGCCGGCTGCAAGGGCGTCCAGATCGGACCCGGAGCAACCGCGTTCACGCGGATGCCGCGCTCGGCCACCTGCTGGGCTAGGGCTTTGGTGAAGTTCACGATGGCCGCCTTGGTGGGGGCGTAGTCCAGCAGGTTGGGCGATGGCTGATACGCCTGGATGGACGCGGTGTTGATGATCGTCGCGCCGGCGGGCAAATGCGGCAGGGCAGCCTTGCACACCCAGAACAGCGCGTGCACGTTGGTGCGGAAGGTGGCGTCGAATTGCTCGGTGGTGAGGTCTTCGATCTTTTCCACGGCCAATTGTTTGCCGGCGATGTTGGCGACCACGTCCAGCCCGCCCAGCCCCTTGACCGCCTGCGCCACCAAGTCGCCGCAGAACTGCTCGTCCTGGAGGTCACCCGGGATGGCGATCGCCTTGCGGCCTTCGGCTTCAATCAGCGCCACCACTTCGGCAGCGTCGTCTACTTCGTCGGGAAGGTAGTTCAGCGCCACGTCGGCGCCCTCGCGCGCGAAGGCAATGGCCACTGCGCGGCCGATGCCGGAATCGGCGCCGGTCACCAGCGCCTTGCGACCCTTCATGCGCCCCAGGCCCACGTAGCTTTTCTCGCCATGGTCGGCCGACGGATTGAGCTCATGAACAGTGCCGGGCGGGGTTTGAACCTGGGCCGGGTAGGTCGGCTGTGGGAACTGGGTCAGCGGGTTCTGCATGTCGTATTGGTTGCGAGAAGTCATTGGAATCCTTGGGGGAGGAGGGAGAACAGGCCTTACAGGGTGACCGCGCCACCGGAGACGGTAAGCAGTGCGCCGGAGGTGTAGCTCGCGCTGTCGGCAGCGAGCATCACGTAGGCCGAGGCGAGCTCGGCCGGCTGGCCGGGACGACCAAACGGGGTCTGGCTGCCGAACTGCTCAACTTCCTTTGCGGCCATGCCGGCGGGAATGAAGGGCGTCCAGATCGGGCCGGGCAATACCGCGTTGACACGGATGCCCTTCTCGGCGAGAAGACCGGCCAGGCCGATGGTGAGATTGGCCACCGCGCCCTTGGTGGCCGAGTAGGGCAGGATGTTCGGGGTGGGCTTCTTGGAGTTGACCGAGGCGGTGTTGATGACCGAGCCGCCGTCCTGCAGGTGCGGCACGCACAGACGTGTCAGGTTAAAGACGGCATGCACATTGGTATCGAACGTCTTTCGCCAGTCGTCCAGGGTGATGTCGTCGAAGGATTCGTAGTAGCGCTGATACGCGGCGTTATTGACCAGGATGTCCAAGCCCCCAAGTTCGCGAGTGACCTGCTCGATGAGCGCTTCAGCCTGGGCGTCGTCGCTGATGTCGCAGGGGCACAGGACGGCCTTCTGGCCCGCCTCTTCTACGAGGGCCCCAATGCTGGCGGCATCCTTCTCCTCGCCCTCAAGGAACGCGATAGCCACATCGGCGCCTTCCCGGGCGTAGGCAATGGCTACTGCCGCACCAATACCGCTGTCGCCGCCGGTAATCAGCGCTTTCTTGCCTTTCAGCATGCCGTGACCAACGTAGCTGTCCTCACCGTGGTCTGGCCGAGGGTCGAGCTTGTCGGTTTTGCCGGGAAACGACTGCTGCTGCGCCTTGAATGGCGGCTTCGGGTAGTTGGGCACGGGCATTGGCTGAGCCTCTATGGGGTTGAGGAAAAGTCAGTGTGCGGACGCCTTGGTAAACGTCGCGGCCCAGTGATGTCGATGCGATGTGCAGGGGCCTGATCGACCGGAGGGTCAGATCGGGTAGGCGATGGTCGTCATGATGCTGTTCTCGGCTTGGCGCGAATCGAGCCGGGTGTGCTGGACGACGACCGGAACGTCGGATTCGACGACGCACGAAAAACCCACGCCACGGGGCACCGGGGCAGGCACTTCAAGATCGTTGAAGCGCTTGTGACACGTGCGCCGGGCGGGGACGGTGAAGCGGTAAGGGCCCTGCGGGTCGCGATCCTCGAAATACAGGGTCAGGGTGATCGCCGCATCGGTGGAACCGGTGTTGAGGATGCAGCAGGTCTCGTGGCTTTGTAGCTCTGGTTCCGGCCCGTTGCTCCACGCAGGGATGTAGCCCTCGGCGATAGCCCAGCACCGCCGACCGAGGGACGTGGGCTCATTGAGGTTCATCCGCGACGTCCTCTCGGTTTGGCGCCCCCGGCAGCCCATTGTGTGATGAGGGCAGCACTGCCGACGGCAATGGCGTCTTCCACGGCTCCTGTGCTGCTTTGACCGTAGCGGGTGATCGCCCGCATGCGCAGGTTGAAGGTCACATAAGCCATACCAACGGCGGCGCCGGCACCCAGAAGCGCGCCCAGCTTTCGCTGCCGATGGGGAGCGAGCGCCGCGCCTGCAATCATCCCGGTAGCGACGCGCGCAACCATGCCTGCCGGAACGATGCGGTCGGGGGCCGTTTTCATCTTGTCACCAACGAGCTCACCGCCTGCCAACGCGAGCATCCCTGCGGAAGCGAGCTTGTTGGCCAGAAGGCGAGGGGCACCGTTGTCGGCGGGCAAGTTACCGCTCCGCGCGGCATTGGTCACTGCGGCCAAAGGGGTCATCGCGCGCATTCCCGCGACGGCTCCCATCAAAATCGAATGGATCAAGGCCATCTGGCTCTCCTGAATGGGGTGGAATCGCCGGAGCCGGCCCTCAGGGCTTTGCCGGACGCTCGTAATCTCCCGGTTTGGCGGTGTGTTCCGCCTCAGGCATGTCCTTGTCTTTCCACGTGGCGTCATCGTTCCGGAGCTTGTCCGGGGTGTGCGCTTTGTCCTGGTCATCCACGTCGGCGCCGGGATTGAGGGGCAGTTTGCTCATGGGTCGCTCCACGCTTGAGGTCAAACATATGCTGCCCCCGTCGCCATGAGCGCTGCGTCTTGGCGGACTCCACATTTTCACTACATCGCAGTCACCGCGTGGGGACGTCGTCACGGGTATCTGTGGTTGCACCGCTCACGTCATGAGGACCCGCCGATGCGCGCATTGACCTACCACGGCAGCAAGGACGTCCGGGTGGACACCGTTCCGGACCCCACCTTAGCGGCACAAGATGACCTGATCCTGCGCGTCACCGCTACCGCGATTTGCGGCTCTGACCTTCATCTTTACCGGGGCAAGATCCCTGATCTTCACACCGGGGACGTGCTGGGCCATGAGTTTATGGGTGTCGTGGAGGAGGTGGGCAGTGGCGTGACCGACCTAAGGCCGGGCGACCGCGTTGTGGTGCCGTTCGTCATCGCTTGCGGCGAGTGCTTCCACTGCAAACTGGCTGAACATGCAGCTTGCGAGAGCACCAACACCGGCAAAGGCGCGGCCGTGAACCAGAAGGGCATCCGACCACCGGCTGCGCTGTTCGGTTACAGCCATCTATATGGCGGCGTTTCCGGCGGGCAAGCTCAGTACGTAAGGGTTCCGAAGGCAAACGTGGGCCCGCTGCGAGTGCCGGATGCACTGCCCGACGAGCAGGTGCTTTTCTTGTCGGACATTCTTCCGACCGGCTACCAGGCCACGCTCAACGCAGGCGTCAAACCGGGGTCTACGGTGGCAATCTTCGGGGCCGGCCCGGTAGGATTGATGGCCGCCGCGTGCTGTCGTTTGCTGGGCGCTGAGACCATTTTTATGGTCGATCATCTGGCCTACCGGCTGGCGTTCGCCGCGCAGACCTACGGCGTGACCCCAGTTGATTTCAGCCAGATCGAAGATTCGGCGCAATACATCATTACGCAGACCAATGGGCGCGGCGTTGATGCCTCCATCGAAGCAGTCGGCTTTGAAGCCGAAGGCAGCGCGCTCGAATCGGCATTGACCACGCTGAAGGTGGAAGGCAGCAGTGGGGCGGCGATTCGCCAGTGCATCGCCGCCACCCGCCGCTGCGGCACGGTAAGCATTCCCGGCGTCTATGCCGGCTATGTGCACGGATTCCTGCTTGGCGATGCGTTCGACAAGGGCCTGACCTTCAAGATGGGCCAGACCCACGTGCAGGGTCTGATGCCTGAACTACTCGACTACATCGGGGAAGGCGCGCTCGACCCAGGAGTGATCATCACCCACCGTCTTCCACTCGAAGAAGCCGCCCGTGGCTACGAACTCTTCGACCGTAAGGAGGAGGACTGCCGCAAGGTGATCCTTATCCCCTAACAAATGAACCGTCTTTTTTGCATAGGGCCTGCTCAAGAGCTGGCCTGCCTAGACGTCGACTCACTGCCGCTTGGGTTGAGCGCAGGGCCGTGCAGAGCGGCCCGTGGTGGGCGACTTCGGTGATCGCGGTCATCGTGCCGGCGCACAACGAAGCGGCGGACATGGGGCGCTGCCTTGAGGCGGTCAACGCCGCTGCAGGACACCCAGGTCTGGGCGGCGAGCCGGTGATAGCCGTTGTCGCGCTAGATGCCTGTACCGATGGCACGGCCGCGGTGTGCGCTCTCCACGGTGCAGCTGCGGTCGCGCTCGACGCGCGTTGCGTAGGCGCCGCTCGCGCGGCGGCGGCCCGCCATGCGCTTGACCTCGGTGCACGTTGGATTGCCAGCACCGACGCCGACACGGTTGTGCCTCCGGATTGGCTGTGGAAGCAGGTGGCATGCGACGCTGACGCATTCTGTGGGGTAGTGGAAGTGACCGACTGGCTCGACTATCCGCCGGCTGTGCGTGAAGCCTTTACTGGCCGCGAGCTGCCGTGCGATGGACATCGTCACATCCACGGCGCCAACTTGGGGCTCGGCGCTGCGGCTTATGAGAAAGTCGGGGGATTCCAGCCTTTGGTCACCGGCGAGGACGTAGCCTTGGTGCAGGCCCTTGAACGTTCGCAAATAAGCATCGCTTGGCGCGCTCGGCCCGTGGTCTATACAAGCGCCCGACGCTCGGCAAGGGCCCCGCAGGGTTTCAGTAGCTTTCTACAAGAATTGGAGCGTGACGTTTTGAGAACTCGTGGGGCGCGGCTGCGAGCGCAGGCGCTTGTGCGATGAACACCATGCCGGCAGACCTACTCGGATGGGCCGCCACGGCCGTGCTCATTGCCACCTTGTCTCGACAGATCTACAAGCAACACCAAGCAGGGTCGGTGGAAGCGGTATCTACGTGGCTCTTCATCGGGCAAATGATCGCTTCGGTGCTGTTCATCGCCTACAGCGCCCTGATGGGATCGACGGTCTTTGTGGTCACCAATAGCTTAATCCTTCTCACCGCTGTGGTAGGCCAAATATTGGCCGTCCGGCGCCGCGGGCGCCAGCCCTGATCAATGGCCCGCCGTGGATCGATTGGAGCTCGGAATGGCAGTACTACGGCTCAGCCAGCGCCACACCGCTTGCCCGACGGGCAGGCATAGCAAGAAATTTTGGGTGGGAGTCGGCGCATGGATGCTTAGGCGAGACCCGGTCCTGTGGGTGGGCGTGCCTGGTGCGGGTTGTGTCCAAGGCCGTTAAAGGCGGGCGGACAGGTGCTTGTAATGTACGGACAGAGCGGACCGCGATTAAGGAAGCGTCTCCATCGGACATGTTCTGGCGCCAGCGTGCGACGGCGATGGTATGGCCGAAGGCATAGGATCCGACACCCGTTGAGGCGCGGACGTCCTGGATCTAGCGGCTGAATTGCAGGAGCGGCAAGATGTGCTCGCAAGCCTTAGGGCCCATCGGGGCCTGTATGCCACGTAGCGGGCCTTGTCCACTCCGTGGAGGCCTCTGTTCGGTAGCTCGCGGCTCCTCGCTGAGACTGAGGGTCTACAATTCACCTCACTCTTGTGTCCTGACTGAAATACGGGCACAGCGTATGGCCCGCACTGGTGGAGGAATAAAAGCTCAGCGTCGGAGGTCGACGGCGGCAAAGGACCGTGTATTTGCGTTGTGGTGGCCTTGTATGCCCGTAACAGCGGGCGGGAGGCGGGTAATGATTGTAACGGTCTAGGCGCCCAGCCGGCGCTGCCGGATAGATAGTGCCGTAGCTTGCAGCACCTCGCGCCCTAAACGATCCCTAGCGAGCTGCATCATTGGGTGCGCGTGCTCTGAGCTACACGCACTGGTGGGCAACAGACTCCCCCGCCGAGAAAAAGCCGAAGGAGGCGCAGCATCATGGTGGGTGGGTTGAGGGGACGTGCCGTGGCTGGTTGCTCAAGGCCGTCTTATATTTCAGTGGAGAAATGCCTAGGACGCGCTTAAAGGCAGTGGAAAACGCGCTAATTGAATCGTATCCAAGCGAAGATCCCACCTGAGCAACCGACTCCCTCGAGTGCTCGAGGTGGTCGCAGGCCAGAGCCATTCGCCAGCGCGTCAGATACAGCATTGCGGTCTCCCCCATTGCAGCCCGGAATTGGGTGGCGAAGACAGTCCTGGACATCCCGGCCTCGGCCGCAAGGCTGCGCAACGTCCATTTCCTCGCTGGGTGAGCGTGAATAGCCTGGAGCGCTCGGCTCAGTCGCGGGTCAGCCAGCGCGGCCAGCAAACCCGCCCCGCTAGCGCCTGCCTCACTAAGATGTGCCCGCAGGGCGTGAACGAGCATGGTCTGGGCAAGATTTTGGGCCAGGAGCATTCCTCCTGGCTTCGATTCGCGCATTTCTTGCATCATGCGTTCGACCGCCCACCGCAGGACCGCCCGGTCGTCTGCGACTCTCAGATGAATCGCCGGCGGAAGAAGGCCCAGCAGCCAAGGAGCTTGACTGCCAGTTACAGCAAAGCGGGCCCCAGCTAAAGAAAACCCGGCCCCATCCGCCAAAACTACCGCGCCCCCACGGTTAGCCGGAGGAAAAAGCGTGGATGAGTCGATGGGGGGTAAGGAGAGATCGCTAGCAAGCCGAAACGGACGACCTCGGGGAAGCACAAATGAATCACCCTCTGCCAATCGCCAAGGTTCTTCAACCCCGTCCACGGCCATCCAGCAGGCTCCCTCGAGGATTGCGTAACACTTGATCTGGCCATGTTGATCCGAGAACTCGACTGACCATGCTCCCCCGGCTCTAAAGCCAGAAGAGACTGTTGCGACCGGATGCAAGAGGGAGAGCAGGTCGGAGAGAGGATCCATGGGCTGAACGATCGCGCAAATAATTAGGACTATAAAGAATGATTCGTTCGAAGCACAAGACTAAGCTGCTTCCACACGAAGGGGGCCAACCAGCCGCTTCGCTCTCTGGTTCACCTCGTTAGGAGCGCCCGATGATTGTTGTAACGGCACCAACCAGTCAGATCGGTAGCCGGTTGATTCCTAGACTGCTCGCAGCGGAGGCACCCGTGCGGGTGATTGTCCGCGACCCTTCAAAACTACCGGTCGCAGTGCGCTCGCGAGTTGAGGTCGTGCAAGGAAGCCATGCAGACGCGCCTACAGTGCAGCGAGCATTTCGAGGGGCACAAAAGCTGTTTTGGCTGGTCCCGGCGGATCCTGCGGCGGGAAGCGTGATTGAAGCCTATGTCGGCTTCACCCGGCCTGCTGCAGCTGAAATCAAAGCGGCCGGCATCACTCAGGTGGTGGAGGTCACCGCTTTGGGGCGAAACACGCCTCAAGCTGCCGATGCCGGCTATGTGACCGCGTCGCTCGCCATGGACGACCTTATTTCGAGTACGGGCGTGCATCAGAGAGCGCTTGCGATGCCCTCATTCATGGACAACGTGCTCATGCAGGGGCGACCACTACGAGATAGGGGCGTCTTCTCTCTACCGATACCCCGAGATATTGAACTGCCGTCCTGTTCGACAGACGACATTGCGGCAGTGGCGGCGAGGTGGCTGCTCGATGACTCTTGGGAAGGCCAAGCCGAGGTCCCCGTGCTTGGGCCTGAGAATATCTCATTCGATCAGATGGCAAGGGTGATGAGCGAGGTTCTCGGCCGTCACATAGCCTATGAACAAATTTCCCTTGCCAGCTACAAGGATCAGTTCGAACGCTTTGGCTTCTCTAGCGCGATGGCAGAGGGGATGGCTTCGATGGCGCGTGCAAAAAGTGAGGGACTTGATTTGGGTGTGGAGAGGGCAGCACAAAACAGCACGCCCACAACTTTCAGAATGTGGTGCGAGAGCACCCTCAAGCCTTATCTGGCGGGACCATAGCCGTTCAACCAGGTAGGCGTGTGCCAAGATCCCAATGTCAATGCTCAGTTATCTCGTCGTCTGGCTTAGAGCCGGTCGCCCCCGCATCCAGCGTCGGCATTTCAGGGTTCCCGTGAGCGCGATGCCGAAGGCCCTGCTGGAACGCGCTTTGGCCTCGCGTCTCCACGGATGGCTCGCTTAGGCTGCAAGCGCTGAACTATAGCCGCGCCGCCCCCCGCTGCACCCGCTCGATGGAGTCCGAGCTGGGGTCGAATTGGATGGATGGGCGCGTACGCTTGCAAGCTCGCGTCAAGGATCGAGTGGACGAACACCCTCGGGCTGGCTCGATGGGCGCAGTTGCCTAAGCGATGGGTGCGATGCATCAAAAAGGGATTCTCAGCAATCGATGCCGGCTCGGAACTGGGGCAGGAGCCAGTCGGCCATGGTTCCTGTCGCCCCCCCACTAATATGGGAATTGCCAACAGTTATTTAAACGTGGCGTTCGAACATGAAAGAGTGGGCTCTTGTTCAGATCGCTTCCGGAGCCCACCCCCCCCCATGTCCATCGCCCGTTATGCGCCGCCGCGCAAAGTTGTCGCCGCGACCCTCCTGTCTGCCACACTGCTGTTGGCGGTCCCGCTCACCTCTGCGGCGCAGGACAAGGCATCACCACTGCGCGATTATCTGACGGCCAAGCGCGCTGCCATCCAGACACAGTCGGCGCGGGTGGTGCCGCCCACGAAGATCCATGCCAAGGTCATCGCCGAAAGCCGCTCCGGCGTACGCCGCCTGCGTATCGGGCCGACCGGCGAGTTCCAGTACATCAGCGACAGTGGCCGCAATTACGCAGGCTACAACCTAGGCGCCGGTTCTTGGGATTCGCTGGTCGGCACGCTGGCCAGCTCGGTGGCCGATGAGTACATCGTGCAGGCGGCCGTGCAGGGCGTACCACTGGATGCGCTGGATGTGGTGTTCACCAGCATCCCGGAGCGCAAGAGCGAGACCCTGGCGTATCCCAACAATCTTTCCTACGTGGCCTACATCGACTCGCCGGCCACCGATGCGCAGCTCGACACGCTCAAGCGCGCGGTGCACGCCAATTCCTCGGCCATCGATCTGGTGACACAGCCGCAGCAGGTCAGCCACGCCGAGGTCGAATACATCCACAGCGCGGCGGTGCGCGATCCCGGGCTTCCGCCTGGCCTGCGTGATTTCATCACCGAAGAGAAGCGCCCGGCCGTGCTGGCCAGGCAAGGCAAGCCGGCCGCCGGCAAGGAAAAAGCCGAGCCGGAAACGCTGGTGGCGCGTGCCCATGTCGAACCGCGTACCGGGCTGCGTCGCGTGTTCCTGGGCAAGGATGGCTACCACCAGCAACTGCACGACAGCGCGCCCGGCCTGCTTGGCTACGGGCTTGCGCCCACGGTGGAGGAACACCTGCTCGGCGTGACCGGCACCTGCCTGACCCACATTTTCGAGGTGCAGGCGGCGGGACGAAACGTGCTGCTGGATGCGCTGGAACTCACCGTTGATGGGCAGCTAAGCCCGCGCTTCGGCAGCAATGTCCGCGCGCCGGCCCGCTACAGCGACATCCGCTACAAGGTGCGGATTGAATCGCCGGCGTCCGAAAAAGAGATCGACGCGCTGCGTCAGTCGGTCGAAGCTACCTGTCCGCTCTACAACCTGGTCAAGGACGAGCAGAAGCTGGAAGGCCGCATCGTCCGCGGCGCGTATGCGGAAGTGAACGACTAAGCGCACCTGCGCGCCGCGGCCCTGCCGGCCGCGATTCTCCCGGGGACACCGTGGGCGGGGACGCCCGGGTCCGCCGTGCCCTCAGAAAACGACTTGGGACTACTCAATGACGCGCGTTCTTCGTTCGCAGCCGGCCGTGAAGCATCCGTGGTACGACGTGCAGGGGCTGCTGCCGCGTCGCGGCCGTCTGGCGCTTGCCCTGTGCACGCTGCTGGCGCCCGGGGCGCAGGCGGCGGAAGAGGCGGCGCTTGATCCGGAAAGGCAGCGGACCGATGCCCGGCTGTTGGACAAGGTCTCGGTGCTCGGCTCGCAGATCGCCGGTGGCGGCGCGCAGGCGGCGCTGCCGGTGGTGGCCGTGGACCGGGAACAGATCGATGCCACCGGGGCCACCAACGGCAACGAGTTGTTCCGCAGCCTGCCGCAGTTCGGTGATGTCGCCGTCACGGAAAAGGGCACCACCAACGCAGGGCGGAACTCCAATGTCGCCCGCGGCGACGTGGGCTCGATCAACCTGCGCAACCTCGGCGCCAAGTACACGCTGCTGCTGATCAACGGCCGGCGTACCGTGCAGCACCCGATCAGCAACAGCGGCGATGACACCACCTACAACGCCAATGCGATTCCGACCTTCGGCCTGGAGCGCGTCAACCTGCTGCTCGACGGTGCGGCCTCGATCTACGGCTCCGACGCCGTGGCCGGCGTGGTCGATCTGGTGACGCCGAGCAACCTGCAGAATGGCGGTGGCATCAAGCTGAACTACGGCAAGGTCTCGGACGGCCACCGCGAAGATGTCTCGCTGGACGGCTACTTCGGCAGTGATTTTGCCAACGGCCGCGGCAACATCTCGGTGCTGTATGGTGTCTCCCGGCGCACGGCGCAGCGCAATTCCGATGCCTGGTTCACCGCGACCGACGGTCGCCGGCCGTTGGGCGATGGCACCAGCGTGCCCGATCCCGACGGCACGGCCGGCTTCAGCACGCGAACGCCGTGGGGTCATTTCGACACGTATGCCAATGGCCGGCGCACCGGCAGCTGGCACGTCGACCCGGCCACCGGCGCGCTGATTTCCGGCACGGTGCCAACGCGCTATCACTATGATTCGGCCGCCGAGCCGGGCATCACCTCGTCACCGTCCATCCGCAAGGGAAATGTGTTCGCCAGCGGTCGCTTCGATCTCACCGACAGCATGCAGTTGTTCGGTGAGCTGGGCTACTACCGGGCCACCTCCGAATCCTGGGTGAGCAGCGAGTCGGGTTTCGGCGGGGACGGGTTCCTGCTGCACATCCGGCCGGATGCGTATTGGGTGCCCGAGTCCCTGCGCGGTGCCGATGCGATCCGGCTGCTGAACTACCAGTTCGCGGATTCGGGGATCCGCCGGGTGAAGGTGGACAACGATCAGTCGCGCGTCCTGCTGGGCCTTCGCGGATGGACCGAAGGGGGCTGGAACTGGGAAACGGCCTTGCTGTACTCCCGCGCCCGCAGCACCGACACGCAGCAGGGCGCGCTGACCGATGCCTTCATCGCCGCCGTGAACCGCACCGACGCCGATGCCTACAACCCGTTCAGTGGCGGTGATCCGGCCAGCATTCGGGTGGGGGATGCCACGCCCTACGACACCTCGGCGTTCATTGGCGAGGCGACCCGCGAAGGCACGACCGAGCTGGCACTGTGGGACTTCAAGATCAACCGTCCGGACCTGTTCAGCTGGTACGCCGGTGACATCGGCCTGGCGGCGGGCGTAGAGTACCGCTATGAAAGCCGCACCGATGATCGCGACGAAAACATCGATGGCAGCCGTCCGTATACGGATTGGTACACCGGCACCGTCGCGGCCAGCAATTTCTTCACGCATAGCCCGCGGCCGGATGTTCATGGCAGCCGCAACGTCAAATCCGCCCTGATCGAACTCGCGGTGCCGTTGATCTCGCCTGCGCAGGAGGTGCCGCTGGTGCAGTCTCTGGACCTGCAGATCGCGGGCAGGTGGGAGGATTACAGCGATGCCGGCAAGGTGGCCAAGCCGAAACTGGCGGCGGCCTGGAAGGTGAATGACAGCGTGCTGCTGCGTGGCTCGGTCAGCGGCGGCTTCCGCGCGCCGGGGCTGGAGCTGGTGAACTCGCCGCCGACCTACGGGTTCGGCTTCAACAACGATGCGATCCGCTGCCATGCGTTGATCAGCAAGGGGGTGCAGCCCGATTACACCGCCTGCTTGAATGCCTACAGCAGCGGTTCGCAGGTCAAGCCGTCGGTGAGCGCGGTAACCTCCTACGGCGATGATGTGAAGCCTGAGACCACCCGCCAGTCGTCATGGGGCGCGGTGCTGGAGCCGCAAGTCCTGCCGGAGCGGCTGGGCGCTATCAGCCTGAGCGTGGATGCGTGGCGGGTGGAAGTGGAGAATCCGATCAACACCTTGGGCGAGGAATTGCTGTACGACGCATACCTGCGCGTGGTGGAAGGCAGCAGCAATCCCAACGTAGTGCGTGCAGCGGTGACCGCCGAAGACGCGGCGCTGTTTGAAGGGTCCGGGCTTGCGCCGGCGGGCGTAGTGACGCACATCTACAACCGCTACCAGAACCGCCGGCCGCTGACGGCCTCGGGCGTGGACTACAACTTCAATTGGCGCGTGCGCGACACGGCGTGGGGCAGCTTCGCGGTCCTGCTCAGCGTCAGTCAGCTCAAGGAATACACCCAGCAGAAGCCGGCCGAGATCCAGCAGGTGGCGGCCGCCATCGGGAACGGGCAGTTGAACATCATCGCGCCCGACCTGGGCGCGGCCAACGAGGTCGGCATCAACGGCGCCAAGCCGGAATGGCGCGGTAGCGCCACGTTCATCTGGAACCTGCAGGACTGGACGGTCCGCCTGCGCGACGATTACATCGGCAGCGTCAAGGCCGGCGCGTATTCCGACCGCACGCCCTACGTCGTCAAGGCCACCCAGCGGTGGGCGCTGTCGGTGAAGAGGGATTTCAACGAAGGGCGCCTCAAAGGCACTTCGGTGGAAGTCGGCGCACGCAACCTGTTCGATGAAGAACCGCCGCTCAATGCCTCGGGCAATTATCTGAGCGCGTTGCACGAAACCTACGGACGTTATCTGCACGTTGGCATATCCAAGAACTGGTGATCCGCATGAAGACCTACACACGTGTCACCTGCCTGCTGCTCGCCTTGGCTGCGGTTGCGTGCAGCCCCCAGGGCGACCCCACCGCGGCGCAGGCGCAGGCGTCGGCCATCGCGCCCGCTGCGCCGGATTTCGCGGGCGAGCATGCCGCATGGGTAAAAGGCCGTGCGGCGGACTTGGGCAAGGCCGATGGCTGGATCAGCCTGATCGGGTTGCACTGGATCGAAGCCGGAACGCAAAGCGTCGGCGCGGGCGAGGGCAACACCCTCCAGTTGGCCATCGCACCGGATCGACTGGGCCAGGTGGAGAAGCGCCCGGACGGCGTGTACTTCACGCCCGTTGAAGGCGCGCGCGTCACTTCCGACGGCACACCCGTGCAGGGCGAGGTGCGCTTGAAGCCTGAGGGACAGGGCGGTGGGACCAGGCTGGCCTATGACGAGGGCAAAGGTCAGATCACCGTGATCAGGCGCGGCCAGCGCGTGGCCTTGCGGGTGCGCCACGCCGATGCGCCGGCGCGGCTGCAGTTCACCGGACTGGATTTCTTCCCGCCCGATGAGCGCTGGCGTGTGCAGGCACGGTTCGTTCCGCACCCGGCCGGCAAGACCCTGCCGATCGTGAGCGTGATCGGTGAGGTCGCCGATACTCCCAACCCCGGATACGTGCTGTTCGAACAGGACGGCCGCCCGTGGCGGTTGGAGGCACTGGGTGATCCGGCGAAAAGCCTGAATCTGATGTTCCAGGACCAGACAACTGGCCGGCAGACGTATGGCGTCGGGCGCTATCTTCGCACCGGCCCCGTGGCGGCGGACGGCACGGTCGCGCTGGATTTCAATCGCGCCTACAACCCGCCCTGTGCTTACACGGATTTCGCCACCTGCCCGCTTCCGCCGCCGGAGAACCGCTTGGCGGCGGAAGATGGCCGGGGTCAGCGCGTACGGCTGGCAGTGCTGGCGGGCGAGAAGAAATACGCGCTCGCCCAGCGCTGAGCACCTTGGCCGCAGTCGTGCGCGACCGCGTGCCACAGCGCCGCACGCTTGGCTGATTCACTCCGGGGCCAGATCTTCCAGCGCCTGCAGCGCGAATGCGGCGCGATCGCGAAGCTGCGCCTCTGTCAGATAGAAATCTGGCTCCGCTTCAAGCACCGCCACATCCCGGGTAAACGAATCGACGTCGCCAAACAGCGTGTCCAATACGGCGAACTCGCCTTCGGGGCGGATACCGTGGTTCTTGAACAAGGTCATGAACTGCAGGCTGAAATCATCCATATCCACTTCCCTCGCAAGGAAGCGTCTGATCAGCACCTCATACATCTGCCGTGGTTCTGTCACTTTCAAACCCCTGATGTCCAGATGCTCCAGTGGCACGTGCGGGCCGAGTGCATCATACACCCGGGTTCATCCCACATCCTCGGCACCCAGCTGCGCCGTCAGCAGGCGCGTCAGACTCTGCGGGCGAAGTATCCGTGCAACTGCCGCGCCTTGATCAACTGCGGGCGCAGCCGCCGTTTGCCATCCTCGCGGTGCTCGATCCGATAGCATTGCGAGGCGCCGCAGAGCTCGGCCTGGCTTGCCGTCACCGTGGTCACCGTGACTTCCAGGCCGTTGAACGCCACTTCCGTCTTGATCGCGGGATTCTCCGTGCAGGCCCGGTCGATCAGGGCCGAAACCACCTCAGGTCCCGCTCGCCGCCGCTGCTCAATGCGCGCACGTTGGTGGCGCGGCGCGCATCGTCGTCCTCGCCGGGGCACGCATCGTTCCAGCGTTCATTGCGTTCGGGGATGACGGCGCGGACCACGTTGCCGTTCGACTCGATCAGATTGATGACCACGTCCAGCATGTAGACCGGCTCCAGGCCCAGATTGGTGACGAAGCAGTGGGCAGCCAGATCCCGCCTGCCGCCCTAGGTGATCAGGATCGGCGGCAGCTGCTGGCGCCTGTAACTACGCAGGAAGAAGCTGACGTAAATGATCCAGATCAGCGCCGTTACGCAGGTCATGGCGGCGGATATCAAGGCGGCATGTTGGGTAAGCGTCTGGAGCGTCTGGAGCGTCTGGATGCTAGGGCGGGTCCGGGCAGCAGTATTGCTAGGGGGGGGGGTAGGGGGGGGCGGGCCAGCGCTGTAGGAGACTAAGGTGCCAGTAGGAACGATGCGGCTATCAGGACTGCTTGACTCTACAGGCACAGCGCGCATCTAGCAGGCTTGTCCAATGCGCTTTCGGAGGTAAATAGTGAGTCAGAATTCTGACGGCTACTCCGATCTTTTGCCAGGCATATAGGTATGCTGAGCAGGTTTGCATGCCCGAATTAAGTTGCTCGGATTTGTAGGTCATCTGCAATGCGTTGCTGGGTGGGCCCCTTTGTAGCGCCGGGTGTCATTTTCTTGACTCCTTTCGCCTTTAGTCGGGGGTAGGGAATTTCCTATTGTATAAAGCAAGCAAGAGTCGTTTAATGTCGCCGAGTATTTTGTTAAGGAAATGTCTAAGTGGCGCATCCTGATTTCTATGTTTCCGCTGTGCAATACAACAGCGATGGCTCGCACATTGCAAAGCTGCGTGTGCATAGGGTTGATAAGACCAACGGCACCTTCAAGGAAGGTAGCTACAGCGACGTGACGCGTCCTCAAGTCATCGAGTCGGTCGAAAAGAATGTGACTTTCACTACCATCGTCCGGAAGCCGGACGGTGGGTGGCGGCTCGGTGCGGCGCTGGAGATTATGTCGGTCAAGACCGATTACCTCAAGACCGTGCGGGATGAATCGACGCGCGACAACCTGGAGAAGTTGCCCACTTTCTGAGCGGGTCTTGCGACCCGAGGCTCAGGTCAAAATGCGTATGAACACGATGTTGGCCGGGTGCTTAATGGGTGATATCCGGAGTCTCAATGTGCAGGTAGTGCACGCCGTCCTCCTCCAACGAGGCGGCCAGGCAACCTCCCAGAAGTTCTGTGCTTCCATCAGGGTGGTAAATGCCGAAGGAGCTGGCAAGGCCTGCTCCGCCCAGGAAAGGGGCGATGGCGTCGAGTTGAGCCTTACTTAGGCCTTCCACGCGGGCTGTGCCAACGTGCCGTGAATAAATTTCAAGCCAGTACATCGGTTGCTGTGCCCGTTCGGTGGATTGGTGGATTTCTAACAGAGAAGTTGGAGGCGTCAAGGGTGTCGTACAGAGATAAGCTGACGTTGGGCACGGTTGGAGGACAGCGAGGCATCTTTCTCCAGTGCAACAAGTCGGAGAAAAAGTCGGTGGTTCGTAGATATTTTCCGGATGGCAGGCGGCAGTGGATGAGTGAGAAGGTGCAGTCCAGGCACACGGATGGCACGCCAAAGCATCTCCACATTCCAATCTTGGAAGAGGGCGTCTACGAGGTGCTCGGTCAGCCCAAACTTAGCGGGTTCTATGCGCTCTACCTTAACGAGAAGGGCTACATGTCCTACTGTGCGCTGGATCCAAACATGGCCGCCGCGCTGCTGGCGAAGTTCGGTTCCGATGGGCTGCGTGCAGCCTTGGTCGCTATGGGGAAGGCGGTCTATTGACCCGCACAGGCCTGTCAACGATTGCATGACGACGGAGAAGTCATGTTGGAAGCTGGCTTTAGTTGGAATGTAGCGGGCGCGGCTAGCATTGCCCCATGCCTGGAAAAGCAAGGACGGGCGGCTGCCAGTGGCGGCGAACTAGGCCGGCAGGTCTTGGCGGCTTTGTGGTGCATGGCCCGTCTGTATTCAGGGCCTTTTTAATAGAAGATTCTCCTCTGATGGCGGTTCCCGCCAACGGGCGGAGCATTTCGTCTCAACCTTGCTCAGATGAGTAACCTTAGCCAACAGGGGGCTAAACGTGGCTGATAGTATCGAGTTGGATTTCTTAGGGGTTGAAACTTCCAAAAGCGGTGACGCCATTGGCGTGCGTTACGAGTTGAATGGGCAGACCCGGATCCATGTGGTGGATGGTGGCTACCTGGAGACCGGTGATCGCCTGGTCGAACACATCGCCAAGCACTACGGTACCGGCAAGGTTGACTCGGTGGTGCTGACCCATCCGGACAGCGATCACGCAAACGGCCTGCGCAAGGTCCTTGAGCGTTGCGAAGTGGGGGAGCTTTGGATGCATCGGCCTTGGCTCTATGCGCAAGAGCTTCTCCCCCGGTTTGAGACCTACAACTCCGTGGATGCTCTGCGTAGTCGCCTGCGCAAGCTGTATCCGGGGCCGGCGGCGCTGGAGGAACTTGCGCTTGAGAAGAACATCCCTATCCGCGACCCGTTCCAAGGCGCCTGCATCGGCGATTTTTTGGTGCTGGCCCCGACGCGTGCCCGCTACTTGGACCTCGTGGTCGCATCCGAGCGCACGCCAGAGGCAGCGAGGGAGCGCACGCTCGTCGAGGCGTCTCTCGAAGGCTTGGCTGCGTTGGCCAAGGCTGCCAAGAACTTGGTACAGGGTTTGTGGGGGCAGGAATTCTTCCCAGTCGGTGGGACCAGCGAAGAGAACGAGATGAGCGTGGTGCAGACCATCGTCATCAATGGCAAGCGCGTGCTTCTGACTGGAGACACGGGTCGTAACGGCCTCACTGAAGCCGCCGACCACTTGGAGGCGATGGGTGGGACGCTGCCTGGCGTCTGGGGATTTCAAGTGCCACACCACGGGGGGCGTCGAAACGTCAACACCGAGGTCCTCAACCGCTGGTTGGGCGAGCCTACAGTCCCAGGAGGACGGGTACAACTTCAATGCGGTGTGCAGTTCCGCCAAGGCCGACACGGCGCACCCTAGGAAAGTCGTGGTGCGCGCGATGATCCACCGGGGTGCACATTTCTGTGCCACGGAAGGTCGGGATGTGTTGCTCTCCACCGGCATCTCGCGGGCCAACTGGGGAAGCATCGAGCAGACCCCGTATCCGCCCGACTACGAGCAGGACTGAGGGAGCGAAGACCAACGTGTCCAATCCTATTGCTCTAGGTCAGCTGCTTGCCCAAGTATCGGATCCCTATGATCGCAACGCTAGGCTTGCTCCTGCTCTGATCGTGCTGATGCCGCTGACCGTGTCCTTCATTGCAGCGTTTCGAGACGAGCTCGACACTATGCAGGTTGTGGCGACCGTCATTGCGACTTTCTGCGCGCCGTTCTTGCTCTCCAGCGTGGTGCGCTTCCAGGGCAAGAAGCTCGAAGAGAAGTTGGTCAGGAAGTGGGGAGGCATGCCTTCCACTATTCTTCTTCGTCACCGAAACGAGCGACTGAACCCTGTTACGAAGGCCGGGTATCACAAGGCGATCCAGGAAAAGCTGAAAGCAGAGGTTCCGTCGGCTGCCAAGGAAAGGGGCAGCCCGGGCAAGGCCGACCATGCTTACGAGGACGCTGTTGCCAAGCTGCGGGAGAGGACTCGCGGCACGGAAGCGTTGGTGTTTAAGGAGAACATCTCCTACGGCTTCTTCCGGAACATGTCGGCGCTGCGCCCATTTGGCGTGGCGACCTCTGCCGCCGGCGTGCTCGTGGGCCTGCTTATGACCGGAGCGTTGACCCTCAATCCGCTTGCTTTTACTTGGTCGTCGCTGCTGCACCCAGGCTTTGAGGGCGGCACGACACTGCTGGTTTCGGGGGTGTTGCTCTTCCTGTGGTGTAGCAGCTTCAGTCATTGCCGCGTCGAGAGCGCGGCCTACGCATACGCTGAGAGGCTTTTGACAGCGTTTGATCGTCTTCCCAGCAGCCAATCGCCGTGACGGGGACTGCTCCGGCGCGTTGCTGAATGGAATGGCGGGATGCCCCTACGTTTGCGTAAGGGCCATTGCCTTTGGGCAGGCGGCCAAGTGCGGGAGCGCGCCGGCTGGCACGGTCCAGCCGATGCGGATGCCATCCAAATGAGTGGTGGGGTGGTGTGCCGTTGCTCGGGCGTGACCCGGAGGGCCGACGTTAGCG
Source organism: Stenotrophomonas sp. NPDC077421 (assembly GCF_049545505.1). Taxonomy (NCBI): domain Bacteria; kingdom Pseudomonadati; phylum Pseudomonadota; class Gammaproteobacteria; order Lysobacterales; family Lysobacteraceae; genus Stenotrophomonas; species Stenotrophomonas sp. NPDC077421. Next base: position 135,643 of record NZ_JBMWDP010000004.1, read on the forward strand.
TTGCCAGGCGCGGGAACGGCCCAGCCAGTGTGAGTCCAGCCGGCTGCATCATACGCGTGCACTCCCGCAGGGCGAGGGTGGGAGACCCCGTACTTTCCGTGCGCGTTACCAGGGCCGAAGGAATAGGCCAACCGGGCGTAGTCGAGCGCCGGCAAGGGCACCGGAGCGCCGGCGCCATGGACGCGGGCCCCGTGGTGGGTGGCCACCAAGCCCGTAATGGGATGTTTTAGGGCCCCTGGAATGTTGTGGTAACTGGCATCGCCAGGCAACAGCCAACGCTTGCCTCTGCGCTCGGCGATCAGCGCCAGTCCTGACTCATTGCGGTCACCTGCAGGCCCTTTGCAACGAACGAGCTTGATTCCAGAACCTAGGCGAACAGTGGCCGAAGTGCTGAGCAGAAGCGTTCTTCCTCCCGCGGCCCAAATGTTCATCAGGAACACAATGTGTTTGATCGTCTCTGGGATGGGGGCAATCCAGGTGCGCGTCAGAAGGCCTGTATCAATGGTGGCTCCAGCCCAATGGTCTGCGTCCCAGTGGGAAAGGACAACAATAGGGTCCGCGCACTGGCAGAAGCTGATGTTCGGTGGCCGCGTGGGAGCATTGCGGTATACGCCGCAGCCCACGTCAAAGTAGATGCGCGCAACGCCTTCGCGGCACAGCAATGCATTGGCCGACCCCTGGCCCACATCGAGCACCGCTAGCTCCTCAATGTGCCGGGCCGTGGGCTTGGGCTTGGGCCTTGCGCGGGACATCAGAGCTTTGCTTGGAAAAAACATGAGGTTGTTCAGCTGCTGACTCCTGCGGTGCATCAGTGGAAGGCGCAAAGCGTCAAATGCCACAGTCTGGGGCGGGGAAAAGAGGTTCGGATACAGTTGCCCGAGTAGTTGGCCCTCATCGGAAAGCTCAAGAAACATCCAGCGCCTGGCCTTTGGCCTAAACCGGCGATTCGCCTCGTCGAAGAATATGGTCAGCTGCAGGTGGAACAGCGGTGCCTCTTGAAAGAACTCCTCGCATGCGTCGGCGCTCGCGGCATTGTTGTTCAGACCACAGCGCTCGCTGAATTCGGCGAACCACTCCGCCTCCACCCCGTCCAAGCCGACCAAGGCCAACCCTTCGCCCAACGGTTCGATAAAATCCACTTGCGCATACAGTCCCTTCGGGCGGGTGCGCTCCGGTGCGTCGAACGAGAAATGCGGGTTCATCGGAAACTCCATGTAAGCCAATTGCATTGAATGCTGCGCTCTATACGCCCGGTCATATTGCTGGTCGGCTAAGCTTGGGGGACGAGGCCTGCGTTGGTGGCGCCATTGACGGGGCTCTGCACCAACTCATCCAGACACCTCCGGACAACCCTCATTGCCTCTCATAGCCATTCAAGCCAAGGGGCATGGCGAGAGCTTAGCTCAATAGCCTCGCACCGGGGCCTTGGGGGGGGGGTGACAGCTAGAAATCTGTGAGACTGTACGCCTAGGCTCTCCATCCGAGCCCTTCTTGAGCTCTAGCTCCTTGCTTGCCTCCGCCTGCGCCCTTGGCAAACGGCGTGTAGTGTTGCCCGTTCGAGGGACACACAACGCAAGAACCACTTGCTTCCAGCCCACTACGGCGTAGGAGCAAACTGAGCGTGGGCAATTTAGCCTTTCTTGCGCCGGGCTCATCAAGTAGGCGGTCTCACTAATCAGTCAGAGCACGGGTGCGGACGCGCGGCTTGGTGAGGGGGCGATCCCACGCCCTGGTCTCAACCAGGCAGGTCGCCCACGTCTAGTCGCGCCCCGTCTAAATGTCGCGTTTAGAGGGCGACAGTTATGTCCGAGGCAAAAGGACTGCCGAGAGCTTGGGTTCGGGCCCGCTGGCGCCTTCACGCAGGCCAGCGGCCTCTTGCTTACTTGATCAAGAAATCAGCGGGTGACTTGCCGCTGTTTACTAGGGCTGCCATCCATCGGGGTTGCCTGCCGCGGCCGGTCCACGTTTCGCTTGCGTTGGCGGGGTTCCGATATTTAGGAGCCACCTTGCCGCCACTCGACTTTGTCGACTTCCTTCCCCCTTTCTTTTTCGCCGGCGGGTCCGTCAAGTTGGCCGGCGCTCCGTATAGCTCTTCAATCGTATAGCCATGGTCACGCACGTATTTGTTGATCTTGGCGCGCATAGCGGAGGCCTTGGGGCGCGTGAGGACTTTGGTCTGTTGCTTTTCAGCTGCGGTGATTAAGGAGCGCAAGTCCTTGGCCGACAGGCCGCTAAGATCAATGCTCATGAGAAGTTTTGCTAGGGATGGGAGGGCCAAGATTAGTCCGGAAGCTGCACTATCTCCAGTGCCTCCGTGGTGGGCTGTAGGTGCACGCGGGTCAAGCTCGCCCAGGCTTATCGTGCAACGGAGCATCTTCGGCAAGGCCGCAGGCAGTAAATTCGTAACCCCTGTTGCCCGTAGTTCCGGGATTCACTAACGATGTGCTTTGGAGGCGCTATGTCTTCTTATGGACTGCGGCAGAGTCAAGAGTGGTCTGGGCGCTGTTGCGTCTGGCCTCGTATTTCTGGATGCTGAGGACCTCCTTCTTGGTGCTGTCCAGAACCCCGGTGACCAGTTGTGCGTAGGCCTCTAAACGGGTGGCTCCTGTCTCTGGGATGTGGATGCCCGACTCATAAAACAGCCCATCCTTGAGGTAAAAGGACACGCGGAGGTCAAGTTGAGGAATCGGCCATGCACGGTTCATCTGTGACTCAACGTCGTCTTCCGGAATGATGAAGAAAAGAACGAACGTATTATTCCTTGATAGTTCAAGGAGCTTCTCAAATGTGGCGAAGTCCGGAGGATGCTTCCGAATGACCTCCAAAACAATGTCCGGTTGAGAGTGACTGGCGCAAAATGAAGATGTGGCTTTGCCGCAAAGATCTGATTCAATGTAGCTGCCGTCTGGATAGCGAACCCGTGCATCCGATCCCGTGAACCATTTGTAGTCGCTGCCGGCCCGTGACTTGAAGATTGGCTGGAAATCATACCGCTTCTTCTCATTCTTCTTTGCCGCGACTCGTCCACTTTTAGGGTGGATGTAAGCGCTGAAAGTCGGAACCAGAGTGACGATCTGAAATGCATCGCCAGACTTCTCCAACATGCGCTTCAAATAGATTATGCATTTGTTATGCGTCGAGTTATGAGCATCGCCAAGTAGGCGTTCTGCCGGAGCACTTCCAATGACCCTGAAGTGCTTGCTCGTTGGATGGTTTACCGGAACAACGATCTGTTGTTGCTCATTGCGAAGAACAGTCGAGCGCATTTCTGCCAGCTCCTTGGCCTTCGCGATGTCCAACTCTGTGTAGCTCTTGTTGTTCTCGCCTCTTGCAATCATCTGCCTATCCATTGGGAAGCATGACCAGATGATGTCGCCTTATAGATCGCCTTGCAACGTCATTAAGGCGCGGAGCGTTGGGTCAGCAGTAGCTTGGCAGTTTGGTGCCAGTTCGTCGGGAGATGTGGAAGACTCATCAGCATGATATCCATCTCATCCTGTAGATCTCGGGGAAGGCGGGGTGCGGATTTAAGTGCCTCTATCACTCGTCGGTGGTCATCGGTGCGACCTTCCTGAATCAATCTGTCAATCCACTGGTCACACGCCTCGTATTGCAGGGCGCGTATGGTGGCGACCTGCCATGCATTCCATACCTCCTCCAGCGTGTCATATTCTCCGCACAGCGAACGCCCCAGATCCGAGGGCTCCCGATCAGCGCAAACTGCGAGGATGTAAGCAGAACGCCCGGAGGTCAGCCGAAACCCGCAGGAGTCAAAGTATTTTGTGTGTTTTTTTTGGTGCATTTTCCAGTCTCCGGTCGCAATCTATCGCGAGCGGTGCACATGTCAATTAGCCCCATGCAGGCCCTGTGGAGGACGGTGCATCGCGCGTCCAGTCGGCGGGTGGAATGTCCATCGGCGAGGATGCGGGATGTCGGGTAGTTTGGTCTGTGGGCCCGACGTCCTTGAGTCAAACAGGCCCATCGCGCCTCGTCTTAGTCAGGGCCAATTACTTGCTTGGCGATTGCTGTCGGGCTTGGTTATCCAGTGCGCCCGCCCTAAGCATGGGGGCGCTTTGCCATGTTAATCGATCAGGCCTCCCGGACATCATCCCGGACTCCATACGCGAGCCGAGTGCCGGTGAGTACGCTTATTTCGGAGCGCCGCAATGTGGCTCTCGGTCGATGCATCCCTCTGGGAGAAAGAGTTGCACCTAACAAATTCTATGTCCTCCCAGAAGGCGACAACAGAGAAAAGCATCTGCTCCAACAAACTGCGAGGGAGCGTAATAGCGGCGAAGATGGGGTGGGATGGCGCACCAGCTGGGACGCTGATCTCGATGCCGGCGATGCTCAACACGGTGCCGGGGGCCAGCCAATGGGACCAGAGCGATGGGCACAACGTATGGAGTTCTTCGGCGGAGGATCCATCCCCATGGCGTAGAGCGTTAGCCAATACTCTGAGCACCTTGAGGTCTTGATAGTCTCCGAAGAGCTGAATCGGAGCGTCGAGCAGCTTCTTGAAGTGTCCCGGAATGCTGGCCGCCTTATCTTCAGACCAGTCGCTGCGTTGAATGCCTCGTTGAGCGCGGGCGTCCCAGGCCCTGTGCTTGGCGATCGCAAGGAGAAGGCTACGAATCCCTCTCTCATGCATGGATTGAGTGGTCAACAGAAAGCCTTCAACTGTCCGGTGATGAAGGGCTGCATATGAGTCTGCTCCAAAGATTCTTTCGGCCGAGTTCTCGCTTTGCTCCAGTGCGGAAATCTTGTGCTCTAAAGCGTCCAGCGAAGGAGCCACCACTTCGTCGCGGAACATGGTGAGTGCATGCATGTCTAAGCCAGCGAAGGCAACGAAGTTGTGGTCAGACCATCGGATCTGATCCAGGGTGGAGGGTTCAAATGTCATGCCAAGGCATCCTTGCAGAGGGCCACCATTTTCCCTGTGCGACCCTACGGAGCACCAGTACTTTGAACTCATCTGCAGATGGGGCGGGCGCTGCCCGTTTGTGCCTGCGGTGATTGCAGGTAGCGTGAGCAGCTACCACGTTGTGCCTGGAGTCTTTGCCCCCGTCCTGCTTGGCAACTAGGTGTTCAGCGGTACATCTGAACGGAGCAGCCGAACGTGCGCGAAGACCTAGTTCATCCGGGGAGGCTTCCCACATTTTCATGCCGCAGTAGTAGCAACGACCAGACTGTTCCTGGAAGGCAAGGGTGCGGAGAGCTCTAAGTGTCTTGCTGGTCATGGTGGACTCCGGAATCGATAAGGATTCCCGCGCCCCCATTGGGTGGACCTCGGGCGCCCGGCCCCTAAGGTGGCCGAGCACAAGCCTGCGCTTCTGCGACTGACAATCGGGTTATACGGTGTAAGCGCGGGTCGCGGCAAGCCCTAATCAAAGAGGCATTGTGGGCCTGATCTCCAACCTGCAGCCCGCATTGAGGTGCCGTGGCGAGTGGCTTTGCCAGCTCGATCGAAACCGGTGCGGCATTGAGCGGGCCGCGGGACCGAGGGGAGTACGACTCGGCGGGTGAGCTAGCGGCGCGCATCCCCTCATTGGGCGGGGTCTAAATCTTCGGAGAGCTGCCGCCAAACATGGGTGGCCGTGGCACCAAGGTTGATGAGAATCGCAGCGTCCCCAATCTCGGAAAGCCGATCAAGGAGGTGCCTTCGCTCGTCCCCCTTGAACACCCAGTAGTGGTGGTAGGGAGGGGAACAGACCAAAGCCGCATCGGTGGAGGGTGCCCCTGTCCGGAACAGCCGCCTCAGACCCTCTTGGGACACTACCGAGTTGGCCTGGTCGTAGGTCAGTCCCATTTCTATCAGTTGCTTCGCCAGCCGCATCAGGCAGAGATCAGTGAAACCAAATCGCTTCCAAGATGCGCGGACGGTGCTCAGATCCGGGGCGGCAGCGTCTTTGCCCACCATCGGGATTAGAACCCCGCTGCGGCCCAAGAGCCCCCGCTTGAGGTAGCTACGCAAGCCCTCGTAGCCGATGCCTACTATCTCTGCGGCGCGGGCGGTGGTGACGGTAGTCTCCATCTCGACTCCAAAAGTGGTGTTGTTAGGACCAATAGTTGACCGAGTGAAAAGCGGTGTCAACAAGACCGATTTGCGGGTGTCGCCTAGGGCAGAAAAGGGATCGGAACTTCCCGACTCACCTACGGATAGAAGCTCTTCTTGTCCCGTAGTCGCTCCTTGAACTGTCCTCGTACATACTTTGGCAGAACGACTGGAGGCGTGAAGTCCTCGAGCATCCTCATGGATAGCGGGCGAGCTTGTTCCGGCAGCATGCCCTCATAGGCTCCTTTGATAACAGGTGCTTCATCCTCCCTCACTTGCCCTATCGTTGAGTGGCCGGTGATCAACGCAATCTGCGACGTTGTGTATCCCTTGCTGATCAGGCTGTTAATCAGCGTGTGGCGAAATGAGTGAAAGCTGGTGCCCTTAGAGAAGCCAAGAGTTTTCATGTAAGCGCCGAACTGGTGCACCAATGCCTGGCTGTAGCGCGCGTTTGTTTCACCGGTCTTTTGGTTGATACCCGCAGAGAGATGCGGGAAGAGGCGCGGATGTTTGGCCTCCTTGATGTCCTCCAGGAATTCTAGGAAGCCAGCATCCAGCAGGGGCTGTGCAATTGGAATTTTTCGTATAGCTGAGGGGCCCTTCAGGCTTTGTCTGCTCTTTGCGCCTTTCGCCTGCGCAAGGTCATCGTCGGCGGTGACGCGGAGGTAGATAAACCACGTGTCTTCCTCTAAGGAAATATCCGCGACCTTCAGCTGAGCAATCTCGCCTATGCGTGCGCCAGTGTAGAGGCCGAGGATCGGTCCCCACCATCGGTGCGGCCATTTCTTTGCCCAAGGTGCAAAGCTGGCTGGTTCGAAGACGCGTTGAAGCTCTACATCACCAAGCGAACGATTGCGCTTCGGCTGCACGCCGACAAGATCTTTGCGGACCTTGCCGAATGCATCCATCGGCGAGGCAGCGATGGCCTTTGCATTGAGCAGTGCGTTGAAGAAAGCGCTTAGAAGTGCTCGCTGAAGCGCAAAACTAGAAGTGGCAGGGGAGGGAACATCCATGCTCTTGCCTAGTTCTATCAGCTCTTCGGCGGATAGAAGCTTCAGCTCCCTACCCGCATGGGTGCGCGAACGTGGCTGCCACCTCAATAGATCGCAGAGCATGTAGATATGACGCCTTTCGATATGTGTAACGCGAATATCTCCACAAACCTTCTGAAGATTTGAGAGGGATCGAGCCGATGCTTCGATAGAGGAGGGCCGGATGTTCCTCCGCTTCATGTGCAGGAGGTAGTCCGCTATCTCTTCTGACAACAAGCCCGCCGGCGTGGCTAGGGGCAGTGAGGGCGGGTAGATTGTGCCGTTCTTACGGGCTCCAGGGCGCGCGGTCTTCTCTAGGGCGAAGCGAAGAAGTTCTTCAAAATGTGTTCTGGACTTTGCGTTGCTGATTTCTACGCCGCAGAACTTAACCCTTCCGACTTTTACAAACTCAATCTTAACGGTGCTGTCGCCAGCATCGGCCTGAGATGGGCTTGGTGTGGTCTTTGCATTTTCCACTTTCGTTGCTTCCGCTGGTATATGTAAGCTTGATACGGAAGCTATTTGTCAAGTCAATGCGTGATGGCCTGTGGTCCCCTACGTGGAATAACACCTTTAGGATTGGCGGATGCGACGCTGCGATGGACGAAGGGCTCTCCATTTTTTTATGTGTAAAAGCGGCCTGCGACTCTATATTTAAGTAGATTCAGTATCTGCGGGCTGGCCAAATTTTGGAGATCGCCTATACTGTTCAATAATGACTTTCCTAACAAAACAGCCAATTTTAGTTAGTAAATTAAGCTGTACCTAGGATGAATGTTTGGTTATTTCGTGGGGTATTTGTTGGGTGGTAATGGCGATTCGGAGTGAGAGTTGTGGTTTGGGCGGAGCTCAGGCCCCTGCCCACCAGATCCAGCGTGGCTCAACGCCCAGACTCATCACCTCTCCAAGGCTCTGAAGTCTCTTGATAACAAGAGGGGCGGGGCCTCGCGGGTCTGCCTAAGATGTGTCGACAGCGGGGCTGTCGATAAGCTGGGGGTCGAAGCAGTTCAGCTACGGCCTGGCTCACCCCGGGCAAGGGGGAAATCACTCGCCGGGGTGTCGCTTCTTCCACTCGGTATGTGCGACGGTTCCCTCCCAGGCAAGGAATGCCTTTAGCGGGCGCCCTCGGCCAGACCACGTCTCACCGCTGAAGGGCAGCCAGAACCGGAGCGTCAGGTCTATCTTTTGAGCCCTGGCGGCCTTGGCTCGTTTAGGCGGCTTCGAACTGACGTTCCGTCCGATCGCTTCGCGGATCTTACGCTGCTGCGTGGGGCTGAAATCCTCGAAATAGGCAAGGCGCAGCCTACTGCAACCAGCCAATGGGATATAGTTCCTCCAGCCTCAAGGAGCCGCAGGGAAAGTTATGGCATGGAAGGAACCGGACACCCAATCAAGCAGTGCTGAGGGCGTGGGAAATGCGGGGACTAGAGGATGGCGTGAGTGCGTTTATGACAGCCTCCCCTATGTGTATCTTGCGCTTTTCATGCTTTTGATCGCCCTGACATTTTGGCCGCCAACAAATGGGCTGCTGGTCAGGCTCGGGAATCTATGCGTTATCGGCGGAACAGCCTGTATTGCATCCGGCGTGATATTGCCTAGCCAGCTGATCTCGCATGCAAGAAGGGTTATTTCAGATGAGAGTCAAAGCCCGACGCGTTATACAACGAGATCAGAGGTAGTGGACATTATCGTAGAAGTTATCTCGGAGCTTGAGGTGAAGAGGAGCTTGAGCCAAGCGAAGGATGAAATCGAGCGGCGCTGGAGCACTTCCGAGGTTGAAGACGCTGGCCGAGCGATGATCAGTTCGAAGAATATTGCTCAGGCTTTTTTGAGATCTTCTAAGCGCACCTACATTGGCTCTGCCGGCATCATCGTCGGAACGCTACTCCTTTGCGCTGAGCAGTTTGTTAGAATTTCCTAGCTTCGTCAGCTTATCCACCCGGCGAAGCGTGCATAAATCGCTGCTATGCCAACCACGAAAATCCCAATGACGATTCGAGTTTCTGTCTTTAGCTCGTCAGCGTTTGGTCTCTCTGGTTTTTTGGGTCGCTTCTCATTGCTGTTCATGATGCCCTCCTGGGATTAGTCAAGTTAGCGCAGGCTGCTGCTTCGTCAAGGTGGGGCCACATCTGCGGTCCGCACGCCCATGCCTTATCCGTCTGGGCCGGAGTGTCTATCTAGGCTTGAGTTCTTCTTTGGTAGGGGTGATACCCTCGACTTCAAGCTGGCCGCTTCAGTTGCGGCTTCTTTCAACACGCCATTCTGTCACTGGAAAAAGCTGGCGAGATGAGCAAATCGTCCTCGATATCAAAAGTGGTCAGGAAGCAGGCCAGTAGCGGTAAGGTCGACTTCGTCCCGCCTGTTGTGTTGAACGAGACCAGTCAAAGCCTCCTTCAAGCAATCGGATGGTTCATCCCGCACAGTGATCGCACTGGGTTCTCGGTGAAGTTGGAGGGCTTCAAGGGCGGGAAAGGACGCCCCTTGGTTGAGGACAAGCTGAAATCGCTTACTCTCACCGAAGAAGCCACTCTCCAGCTTTTTAAGTACCTTCAGACCCATCTGCCTTTGGCCCAGCAGTCTGAGGCTGGGGAGTTCATTCTTATCAAGGTGGCGAACGGGGCAGTCGACCTTACCGGTCATGATCCGCAGTCACTGGTTGGTGCGCTGACCAAAGTCCTATCGCACTCTGAGCTGGTCGAGCACCTCGCCAGCACGGAGCTGACCCAAGAGCTGACAGTGGCGCTGCGAGGGTCCATTCGCCTCAATGAAATGCGATCCGCGGTCGCTGAACTGCGCTCCAGCCTGGGACGTAGAGAATCAGCTGAGCAGGTCTACCAGGCGTGGTGTGAGAAGCATTGTTGGGCTTTCGGGAACGCTTACGTCGTCCGGGATGAGGTGCGGTCGATTACGACGGGCGACAACATCGACCTAATGTTGCCTAACGTCATCGCAGGCTACAGGGACATCGTAGAACTGAAGCGGCCGGACATGGACGTGCTGCTTTACGACAAAGCGCACAAGAACTTCTATTTCTCCGCCGATGTGTCCAAGGCATTGGGGCAATGCCACCGATACTTAGACATGCTTCACGAGTTCGCTGCTAGAGGGCTTCTCGACCACAAGGAAGTAGTGGCCTATCACCCGCGGGCGACGATCGTCATTGGGCGCTCTCATGATTGGAGCGATGAACAGCAACGAGCGCTCCATGGGCTCAACCGGCGTATGCATGGGATCACCGTTATGACTTACGACCACCTCCTGGCACAAGGTGAGCGGTTGTTGGAAGTTATGTCCCCCGCGGCGGGCCAAGAGACTGGAGCGGTAGCTGCCACCGAACTCGACGACGACATTCCTTGGTAGGCCCCGACAGGGTGTGGTAAGCCTACTAATGTCGGCTCAGCCGGTTGCGCCGACCTTTGAAAGGGGGCATATGCCGCTCAAGACCGCATTGAGTCGCGCGACGCAACGGAAGATCGGTGAGAATGCTCGTCCAAGAGGGAGCGATACACAGGTCTACTTGGAGCTCTCGGTGGCATCGGTGAGCCTTGCTTTCGCCGTCCGATAAGCCTCATTGCTGGCGATCAACGCCGCGCATGCGTTCTGCCGATCTTCGCGTCGGCGAGGCTGGTCCTCTTTATATAGGGCTATCTCTCGATCGAGGTCTGCCAACTCTCGATCACGCTTGGCTTGGTAATCAGGGTCCGACATCCGCCTCTTTGCCTGGATGAGCAGCTCAGTAGTGCCGGCTTCTCCTGTGTTGACCAACTTGTCCCACTCCTCGTCGGCCTTCAGCTCGCCAATGCGTATCAGACGCTGTCGAACCTCGTTGGAGTCTCGGGTTTCCAGCTCGCGGGCTTGGTCGCATTGCTCGCGACTCCGGGTAACTTGTTCGCCAAGCCTTTCCACTTCTGTGCGAAGGCCGCGGCTGCTGTCGCAAGCCGTCAAGACCAACGCCATGAGTAGTGCAAGGATGGTGGGTGCGGTTGGGGTGCGCATGTTCTTCCTTGCGTTGGTCGCGTCTTCCGATGGAATGTGTGGTCGTGGCCTTGGAAGGCTGAGCCCAGCAAAGCTAAGGGCGGCTCCTACAGGCTCTGGGCCTATTCTAGGGGTCTGGTTGGCTGGACTCCAAGCCTGTCGTTGGAGCCGATTCCGTGGTCAACTGGGGCATTGGCCTCGGATTACGCTGCCTCTCAGCCAATCATGACTTGCTGCTTCGCCAGACGAACGCGGCCTCCCGAGCCTCCTCGGTCGGCGCACAGTTGGCCGGATTTCGTTCAACAACAGCACACCCTCAATAATCTTGTGGACGGGTGGGCCTCGATACATAACTGGTCAGATTGCGCGATATTCGCCGTGGATTGGCGTCCTCATGGCATCATTGGTCCCCCAGGGCGCGGGGCAGAAAGACCGAGGGTGGGGCAGTGGAGTTTCTAATATTCATTGGGGTGCTGTGGCTTCTGGGCGCGATCTTCGGCAAGAAGCCGCCTAAGCCTCGCCCGGTCGATCCAAAGGTGGCGGAGGAAGCTCGTGTCAACGCAGCCCAATCGCAGGCCGCCTTCGATGAGAAGTTCAAGCGATGGATCGAAGAAGCTCTGGCCTTTGCCGGTCAAGGGCGCTGGATCCCGAAGGGGACGGCGAGTCGGTTTCTGGCATCCCACCCAGCCCCCAAGCATCAAACCAAGACTTGGAAGCAGGCTGTTGGGGAGTCATCGCCGGAGGAAACCCTGCGGCTGCGCTATGGGAATTCGAATAGCGAACACATGGAGATCCAGAGGGTCGCGTGCGATAGCTTCTTCAAGACGGTGGAAAAGAACCCCCTCACCGAAGAACAGATCTTTGCTTGCATCTGCATGGACGATGCGGTGATGGTCGTCGCCGCGGCTGGGTCGGGCAAGACCTCCACGATGGTGGCCAAGACTGGCTATGCCTTGCACCAAGGTTTGGCCAAGCCCGAGCAGATATTGCTGCTGGCTTTTAATAAGGCTACCGCCGAGGAAGTGGGCGTTCGCATTGCAGAGCAGTTGAGGGGGGTGCCTCAGGTGGAGAGTGTCCGGTCCAGCACCTTCCACGCTTTTGGCATTGACGTTATCGCGAAGGCCACGGGCAAGAAGCCGTCCCTTGCCCCTTGGGTCGATCCCGGTAACCCCGGCGCTGATGTAAGGGAGGTGGGCGACATCATTCAAGTGCTGTGCGAACAGGACAAGGCATTCAAACGTGACTGGGACATGTTCCGGACCGTATACGCGCGGGATGTTGGCAAATGGGGCCAACCGGACGAGCCCGAGGCCTACGGCAACGGCGTGCGTGGCTTCCGTACGGCCCGTGGTGAGGTGGTCAAAAGCAAAGAGGAGCGTACGATCGCCGACTGGTTGTTCTACAACGGCGTGACCTACGAGTATGAGCGTGCTTACGAGCACGACACGGCCGATCACCAGTTCCGGCAGTATTTTCCAGACTTCTACTACCCAGAAATTCAGCTGTACCACGAGCATTTCGCCCTTAACGGGAAAGGGCATGCGCCCAAGCATTTCAAGGACTATCTGGCGGGGGTCGAGTGGAAACGGGAGCTCCACGCCAAGTTCGGGACGGCCCTGTTTGAGACCACATCGCATGGCCTGCTGATCGGCGAGGCCATCCCTACCTTGGCAAAGGCACTGTTGGCGCGCGGTGTGCGCCTGGTATTTGAGCCTGACAGGGAGGGGGGAGGACTGTCGCCTGTGCAGGCGCAGGACTTGGCCCGCTCGTTCCGGGTGTTCCAGCAGCACGTCAAGAACAACGGTCTTACCCGGCAAGATCTGCAAGCCGCACTGATAGCCCAGTCTCAGGACGGGTTTGGTGCACGCTTACGCATGTATTTGGCGCTCTACGAGCGGATCGCCGAGGAATGGGAGCGGCGCCTCCAGCGCGGCAACTTCATTGACTTCGAGGACATGCTGATCTTGGCCGCGGGGCACGTGGAGTCTGGTGCCTACAAGAGCCCGTTCGTTCTTATTCTGGCCGATGAGTTCCAAGACAGTTCACGGGCCCGCATTCGGCTGTTGAGGGCGTTGTCGAACCAATCTGATCCGCCAGCGCACCTCTGCGTGGTGGGCGACGACTGGCAGGGCATCAATCGCTTCGCTGGATCGGACATTACCGTGATGACCGAATTTGAGAAGACTTTCGCCCACGCCACGCGCTTGTCCCTGGGCACCACGTTCCGGTGCCCCCCGGAACTTTGCGATATCTCCAGCCGGTTCATCCAGGCCAATCCCGCGCAGATCAAGAAAAATGTCAAGACCACCAATCCGTTGACCAAGACCCCACTCCTTGCCTACGGGTTCGCGGAGCAGGCGAGCATCGTGGGTCATGTGGAGAAGCAATTGGCCCATATGCACCACCTGGCTGTAAGCGGGAAGCTGACGCCGCTCAAGGGGCGTCACATCACCGTCATGCTTCTGGGGCGCTACCGGGATGACAGGCCGGGTGCGTTGGACGTGTGGCAACGCCGCTTCGGCGACAAGCTGAGCATCGAGTATCGAACTGCCCACGGTTCCAAGGGATTGGAGTCAGAGTACGTCTTCATCCTGAACGTGGTGGAGGGCAACCGAGGGTTTCCGAGCCAGATCCAAGACGACCCTGCGCTGCAGTTAGCCATGCCGGCACCCGACCCCTTCCCTGTAGCGGAGGAGCGGCGCTTGTTCTATGTGGCCATGACCCGTGCCCGTAAGCAGGTTAGGCTGTATACGACCCTCAGCCAGCCTTCGCGCTTTCTGGTGGAGTTGGTGAAGCAAGGGCACCTCAAGATCGAACCCATCGATGGTGAGGCCTTGGAGCCGTGCCCACAGTGTGGGCGTGGGATCCTGCAGCTGCGGTCGGGACCTTACGGCGACTTTCACGGATGCAGTCGCTTCCCTGCTTGCACCTTCAAGCTCAAGGCGGACCAAGACGCGCCTTTGAAATTCCAGGTCAAACCTCGAACCCAGCGACTGCCGGCGAGCACACGGGCAGGTGCCCAATGCCCCGTATGCAAGCAAGGGGTGCTTCAGTCGCGGAACGGTCGCAACGGCTCCTTCTTGGGTTGCTCCCGGTTCCAAAGCGGTTGTAAGGCGACTCGGAGCCTATCGGACTGATGGGCTTGTGTAGCTTTAGACGACGAGCGCGCTGCCCTGTATTTGTGGCCCAGCTCCTAAGGCTTAACTGGCGGCGCATAGTGCCCGGATGGGTCCCCTGGGGGCTTGTAGGCTCTGAAAGCTAAAGAAACGACGCATTTAGCCGATAGAGCATCAAGTTATTCCAGCCAGAATGCGCGAGGACAGGATGTCGAGAAAGATCGTTGGTTTTAGTGTGGCGTTGATACCACTGTTGCTGGCCGGTTGCGGCGCGAGCAAGCCTCCGGCTTGCGGTGATGAAAGCACGCTGGATTTGATCAGAAGCATCATCCAGCGGGAGCTGGGCGCGGGCAGTTCCGCAGCCTCCCTGGACGCAAAGGCGCTGCGAGAGGTTCTGGCCATTTCCTTGGCGCACCCCACCAGCTTTGACGAGGCAATCAGCCGCTACAGCTGCGAGGCGGACCTCACCGCTCCGTTCAACAACCCCGGCCAGGACGTCTACAAACTTCGGCTCGAGTACACCTCTCAAGTCGTCGACGGGGACCACTTGGCGGAGGTGCGCGTGCTTCCTGGTGATCTCATCGGCATCGGAGCTGCGATCCGCTCCAACCTTCAAAGCAAGCAGAAAGCGCCTGAGCCCGCCGCGGCTCCGCTTGCAAGTGAGCCCGCACCCGCGGCGCAGGAGGACTTTGACGACCTGGCATCGGTAAAGTCAGATGATTACACGGACGTCGAGGAGGTCGAGCCGTCGTTGGGCGCCCCCAGCCCTAGCTTTGACTGCTCCAGGGCATCATCGTCAGTGGAGCAAATGATATGTGCCGATGGTGAGCTGGCCCGGCTAGATAGCGAAACGGCCGAGGCCTTCAAGGTGGCACGTTCCCATTCCGCCGATCCTAGCTCTATAAGCACGGACCAAGGACGCTGGAGAAGGGAGGTGCGCGACGCGTGCGGGGACAGTTCGTGCGTTAGTGACGCCTACCGTGCTCGCCTAGCTGAGCTCAACTGAATCTCTTCATTAGACTTGGGGAGGTCTAGGAGAGGCGGAGCCGATGATTGCTCAAGCGGGGCGGAGGGCCCCTCCGCCTCGTGGCTTGTCGCTACCGTTCTACAGATCGGATTCGACGGAAGAGTTCGGCCTGGTAAAGCGCATCTTCAAGGGCATCGTGTGTCCCTTCGAGCTTAGGGTGAAGCGCCTTGGCTATGTGGCTGGACTTGGTACCTGCCCACGTGCAATTCGTTGCCCCCATGTAGAGCGATTTAATGTCCAGCGCGGCAAATCCGAACGGGTTAGTGGACAGGTATCGGTGGAAATAGTAGTTGACAAAGGACCAGTCAAACGCGGCATTGAAGCCTACAAAGACTGGATCGGCTTCCGCGCCAGCCACTTCCAGTACCCAGTCACGGAAATTCCCCATTGCAGCTTCAGGCTCAAGGCCTGTCCGATCCAGCTCATCCAATGAAAGCCCGGCCACTTCCAACGCCTTAGGATCAGCCTTGCGAGTAGTGGGCTTGAGTTGGCACGAAAAGGTGCGTCCTGGCTGATATGCATCGCAAGCGCCAATGGAGAGCAGTGCATATTCTCCCGGAATGGGGCCGGCCGTTTCGACGTCAACGGAAATGAAAACTTCCAGGTTCTTTGTCATGGAATCAGCGGCTCGGTAGGGACAAGGGAGGGGCGATTCCTGATGGCGTTCCAGTGTTCAAGAAATGCCTTCCGACGTTCTACCGTGCTTCCCGTGGGCTTCCAGTGATGGCCGGACAGGGTGGTGATATCAAAGGGATGATCCGACCCCTCTTTTGCCATCAACATCGTGGGCAGCCCTCGGCCGAGCGCATAGCCGAGTTCGATAAAGCAGTTGGGACGTCCACCTGTGATGTCGGCCAGAACGACCCTACTGCGATGCAGTTTTGCAAAAATCTCCTCGTCGATGCGGGCGTGGTCGTATGACTGGCGGCCATCGACCACCGTCAGTCTGTAGCCCAGCTCGTTCTCCATCACAGGCTGGACGACGTTGTCGAAGAAGCTCTCGACGCTCTCGAAGTCCGGGTGACTCGGGTTAAGGAGCCGCACGACAAAAGCCCGTGGAGGTACCAGCGACTCGACCAGTCCGATCACATCCTTGACGCAATCGGCGACTGCCTTGCGCGACGTGACCTCGATTCGGTTCAGCCAGCCGTGCTCATTGGGGGCTCCCTCGACTAGGAAAAGGCGCTTGGCGTTATTGCTGGTGGACGCAAAATCGAAGATCTTCTGCGAGCCCGTTGTTGCAGATTCCAGCTTGAACGTCAGGGGAACAACTGGCTTTCCTGCGTCATGGTAAAGATTGGCCAAGAAGAGAACGCCTTCACCGCCACCCAACGTAATCAGGATGTCGCCATGGCGAGCCTGCGCCTCCATTCGCTTGGCATTCATGTTCCAATGCGCAGCAGACTCAATCTGCACCAAGTCCGACGAGCGCATCGTAGCCCATAGATCTTCGTACTGTTCCGGGATTTGATCCTCGTTCTTATGGTGCTTTACGGCAAAGACGAGAGGGCCGGTGGCACTCGCAGGCCGCGACGCCAAGTTGTTAAAGATCGTCTTTAGGACTAGCCAGTCAAAGCAAATGGGCAACCCATCTTCACGGGGCTTCTCGGCGTCGATCGGCACCACGAATGCTGCACCGCGGGCCACCAGCTCCTTGACCAAGAGCTCGACGCTCTGTCTCGCGCGCTCCACTTCCTGGGGGGCGGCCGTGCAGGAATCTTTGGAGATGCTCCCGGCAATGTGGATTCGCCGGCCAAGCAGGGAGGGGGGCGCCATTACCGGTCCTCCATGACTGGAGACGGCCGAAGTGAAGTTGCGGCGCTATGGATGTCTTCGAAGGACAGTGGGCGATCAGGAAAGGCGCGAGCCATGGCCGTCGGGTAAAGGCGCGTTCGGATATCCGAGTACGTCCAGCCAGGCTGTTCACCTTGCGCCCCAGTGGCGGCTACAAGCTGCTCGATGTGCTTCGTCGTGAGTGAGAGCCCTTCCAGATCCATCGTCAAAAGTTGGCGGCGCTCGCTGTCGGTGGGACGGGAAAACTCTTCAACCACTGCGGCCCGACGGCGCAGGGCCGCATCGAGTACAGAGAGTCGGTTCGTGCAAAGAATCACAACGACCCGTCCGCCGTAACGACGGAGATCATCGACGCCCTGAATCAGAGTGTTGACTGCCACCTTGTCTTCATGGTGGCTGTTCTCTTGGGAGCGCGATGCTGCGATTGAGTCACCTTCGTCAATGATCAGGAAGGCTCGGCGCGCCTTGCCCGCCGACTGACATACCTCTTGAAACGCTTGATTGAGGAGAGTGCCCATTTCACCGACCTTGCCGCCGCCGCGAACTCGATTACTGAGTCTGAAGAGAAGCGAGTCCTCGGTCCGCGATTCTTTCGCCAAGCGATTAACGACACACTCGGCGGTCGCCGTTTTGCCAGTCCCTACGTCACCATGGAAGATGACCAGGGGGTACTGCTCGGATACGAGGCCGCACAGGGCAATCTTGCTCTTGTGGTGCTTCTTGCTCCACGCATCGAGCTCGCTCAGGCTGAGAAGCAGCCGAAGCTGATCATGGATCCTGTCGTATCGATCATTGAATCCCAGCAGCGTCTTCTCGCGCAGGGCGAGCTTCGGGTCCGGGAGGACGATCTTTGCATCGAATACACTTTCCTGGCTCATCGGCTATAGTCCTCGCGCTGCATTCCATATGAGTTGCTTGAGTAGCTGCGATTCGAACTCAAGCTGAGGGACGAATGGCTGGTGTCTGCGGTTGAGGTAACCCAACCGACCTTCAGCTTGTCTCGCATCTTCTCTCTGGCCGCCTGGTCATAAGAGTCATTGTAGAAAAGCACGATACGCAGGTCGGGGTTGGCCACCTTCGGCCACATGAGCCCACCGGGGCGATTCATTTTGAGGCTTCCAGACTCTGCTTCGACAGTGAAGCGAGTCGCCATTTGCTCAATACCGCCGCTTAGCAGGGTCAGGTCAGCCATGCGCAAGTAGCCCTTGCTAGCCAAGAGCTCCATGTCGTGCGCCCAGTTGCGAGCCTTCGCTTCCGTAATGGCACCCGTGCTCGAGGCGATCATGACCAAGTCTGCTGTGACTCGACGCATCACTGCTTCGATGTCGGCGACAGAGTAGGTATTAGTAGAAGTGCTGGTCTGACTCACGCGTCGTCCTCCACCTTGAATCGAGGTCCAAAAATCTCCTTCCAAATCTCAGTGTCGTTCTCTGCGGAGGCGAAGTTTGCGGTTTCCCAGGCTTTGCTTGCCGCGTCGACAATTGCTTGGCGTTCGGCCTCGGAAATCCTGCTCGCGACGTTGTTGCTGCTGCACACCGGATCAAGGATGACTACGGGATGTTCGAAGGTGGGAACAACGGAGCCGTTCTCGGGAAAGGAGATCTTCTCCTTAAGCCCTGACTGTGCAATGTAGAGCAGGAAGTCCCTAAATCGCTTCTCAATCGTTCCATCCTTGCCATACTTCGCCAGGACGTGAGCCATGATCAGTTCGATGGCAAACGATTTGAGCGGTTTGATGTAAGCATGGTTGCGCCACTTCTTCGCCAGTCGCACCAAGGTTCGGAAGTCTTTGTCGACATCCTTCCGGTCCCTGACAAATTTTATTTGGCAGGGAGCGCAGGTTTGAATCTTTGTCCCGTCATGGATGTCGAACTGCCACCCAAAGCCGGGTTTCGACGAGTCCTCGATGACTGGAACAATGTCGACGCTCAGGCCCGAGCCAATGAACGTTACGGTGGCGGCCTTGCGCTGGATCTCAAAGTCTTCGACCGACTTGTTTGGATAGAGCTCTATAAGTGCTTTGTAGATCAGCTCGCTCAGGCTGCTCAGGGTTTCTTGGTCCACTGAACGGCCGGAGATGTAGAACACCACGTCTACGTCCACCGGATCTTCTGACGTCTTACGTAGGATGGTGTACTTGGCGAAGGAGCCAGCCTTCACGACTTTCGTGATCTTGATCTCCGTCTGGTCGTGCACCCGCTTGCTCAAGGCGCCGATCAGACGATCAACCTGCTGGTGGTACTCCGTGCGCTTGTCCGCGGGAAGGCGCAGCACGTTGCTGTCATAGTAGAGAAGCTGGGTGTTGGTAAGCGGCATGCGGCTACTACTCCATAGTTATATGAAGTCCGGCATCTCGGTCAGCGCAAAAAAGAGCGACTTCGTCCACCAGATCCATGGTTCACAAAGGTTTTTCTGTTGTTTGCATTTCGGGCACGGCGTAGACGAATCGGAGGCCGGATTGCACGTCACGGTCTCTTCACGTAGCATAACTATACGCATAGATACTATGCGCGTCTAGTATTTATCCGGTCCGGGTGATCCACATGAGCAACGTCCAAGAAACGCATCCTAAGCTTCCCGCGCTCGGCGCTAGGTCCGGGTCTCGCTGGGGCCAGGAGCGTCGGTTGGAGTTCATCGACTACAGACTTAGGTGGGGTGGGCAGCTGAATAGGAGCGACCTCACGGGGTTCTTCGGGATTTCTACGCCCCAAGCATCGCTCGACCTGGCCGAGTATCAGCGCCGTGCCCCAGGTAACCTAGAGTACGACTCCAGCGACAGGGTCTACCGGACGTCGGCGGCGTTTGACGCGGTTTTTCCTTCTAGCTCCCACGTCCGCTACCTCG
The DNA here is from genome assembly GCF_049545505.1 of Stenotrophomonas sp. NPDC077421. Classification (NCBI taxonomy): domain Bacteria; kingdom Pseudomonadati; phylum Pseudomonadota; class Gammaproteobacteria; order Lysobacterales; family Lysobacteraceae; genus Stenotrophomonas; species Stenotrophomonas sp. NPDC077421. The sequence continues at coordinate 155,485 of NZ_JBMWDP010000004.1, forward strand.
AGGATCTGCTCAGGGTGGCTGTGAGCCCAGACCTTCCTTACGGCAGTTTTCTTGGTGGTCATCCGCCAGTCGCAGTCGTGCCGAGGCCTTGGCGGCGACTGGATGCGTCTGTTGTCATCTGTGTCGTTGAGGCAATTAGGCAGAATCGGGCGCTCAACGTGCGCTACCAGTCTCTTTCGAACCCTGTCCCATCCGAGCGTCTATTGACGCCTCACGCGCTCGCCAGTGATGGGTATCGGTGGCACATGCGGGCTTACTGCCACCAGAAAGGCGAGTTTCGGGACTTCTTGCTGTCTCGAATTCTAGAAGTATCGGGAAGAGAGGTAGATCGCAGCAGGGGAGAGGAGGACCTAGCGTGGTCGACCATGGTTCAGTTGGTTCTGGCCCCTCACCCTGGTCTGGAAGCGGCCCACCGCGCAGTGATCGAGCTCGACTATGGGATGACGGACGGAGAGTGCGTACTAACGTGTCGGCAATCGCTGCTCTTCTATGTTCTGCAGCAGTTGGGACTGGCAGAAGAGGAGTGTGCTCGTCCAGCGACCAGGCAGCAGATCGTTCTAAGGAATCGGGAGGAGGTCGAGCGGCTTCTGCCGCTGGGGGAGGTGAAGTGATGCGCGACGAGCTCGCGCAGTTGGGCTCTTAGTCTCTTTTTCTGCAAGGGTCTCGGGCAGTGGCCTCAGTACTCTTTGTCAAATGACAGATGGTTCTGGATAGTCAAGACTACGTTTTTGAGCTTTCTAAGCTCGGACTAATCACGTTTTAGGGGGATGGAATGAAGATCGGTCGTTGGCTCCTTTGTTTGGCAGTATTCGTTTGCATGGACGCTTGGGCGCAGGGGCCGACTGGCATCGGTTCGCTCCAATTAGGCTTGACGCCCGAGCAGGTCACGGCACTTCCTGAAAGTGGCGTTCATTTGGCCGCTCCTCTTGGGCCATACCAAAGCCCGGGTGGCAGGCCGGTGGAGTTGAAGCCCGGGGAAGAGCGGTTTGATACGAAGATTCAGACCCCTTGGAGCGACGGCCCTCTAAAAGCAACGTTGACGTTCAATGGCGGTACGCTGACTAGCATGTATGTAAACCTGGACGACAGCGAGGCGCTGGTCAAAACGGTGGCCGCACAAATTGAGGAAAAGTTTGGCGCGCCACAGGTCACAGACAGTCGGACCGTGGAGAGATGTCCCAGCTACGCCGGCGGAACGGAAGAAGTCCGGAGCGGCTCGCTCTACAACATCTGGAATCAGGACAAGGGCAATAAGGTGGTGCGCACGAACGTCGGCACTTATGTGCTGGACGGGTGTCTGGGGCGTCGATACAACGAACGCCGCAAGGTGCTGGCGAGCATCAGCGTCTTTACTGTGGAGGCCAGTAAGAACCCCTTCTGATTCGGCGACGATCGTGCGATCGAGCTACCGCCTCCATGAGTCATGGCCACTGCTGGGGATAGTTAAATGATCGATCCATTCGCGCTGCAAGAAGAGGCCTGGCCGGAGTCTGTCGCCTTTCTGCCGTACGTCGGAAAGCACTACATGGCTGGTCCTCGAGGACACCGTGTGCTTCTTTTGGGCGAGTCGCACTACCGCTGCGAAGGCTCGACTGATGACCCTGCGGTCACTCGTGGATTCACCCGCGGCACCTTTAATGACATGGCAACATGTCAGCGGAAAGGCGGCGGAAAGTTCTTCGATGAGTTGGATCGCATCGTCACTTGCCAGGAGTTGCCTCCTGTTGAGATAGCGGCTGATGCCTGGAGACACGTAAGCTTCTTAAATCTCTCGCAGGCCTTCGCCGGGTCTCACGCGGGTCACAGGCCTCGCAACGAGCAGTTGCGCCTAGGTGGGGACGTCTTGGTGAAGACGGTGCTTCCCGTCTTGCGTCCCACCGTCATTCTTGTGCTCGGTCGGACTGCATGGCGCCAGTTCCGCCATGGTGAGGTCGCACAGCGTATTCCTCTCTTTCGTGCCGCGCGTGTCAATCAAGGCGCTCGCAAGCGCCGCTACGTGGAGGAACGCGAAGTATGGAGGTTGAAGTACGAAGGTGGGGCGGCGTGGATGACTTGGGTTTACCACCCGTCCTGGAACGTCGACCACTGGGAAGATCGAGCAGGCGCTTTGCGGCACTTGCTCGAATTATCTGTCCAGGCGTAGGAGGAGAGAGTCAGCAAGCGCTTTGCCCCGTTTGAGACTCGGGTCAGCGTTGCCAGCGCAGCAAATGGGCTCCAATGGTTGCGGACGGCATTCCGAGGCCCTTCGACTGCCGTGGTGGTGCCTGCTGGTCAGGTCAGCTTGGCGTTCGAGGTATCCACTCGGGTTCCCCTGGCGCAGCGTTCAGTGCCGCGATCAGCGCTTCCACTTCGCCGCCGCTGAGATCGAGGGAAAGCGGGGCTAGGCCAAGCGCCGCCTCTAGCATGGGACCATGCGAACCGGTCGAATCTCCTACCACCACAGGGACGAGTGGCAATAGGGCGGGCAGCGCCATGATTGCGGTCCCAGCATCCTTGAAATTCAACCAATGAGTTCCCTCGATCCCGCAACCATTACTAACAACCTTCACAAACGGAACGATTCGCCTATCTAAGTGCACGGTGGTTGGCGACCTCTGGCCTCCAACCTCCTTCAGGTAGGCTTCGCTGAGGTGACGCAACGCAATGGACTCGGTGCCGCCGGATGTGTAGATGAGGTAATGGATCCAGTCAAATTCGCTCAGATCTGTCTGAGCCAGTTCTTGCGGAGTAGGCTCACTCGGCGCCGTTGGCAAAAGCTGAGACGCCTCGTCTATTGTGAGTGGGGCTAGAGTCGCCAAACGCTTTGCTGTCTCAGTCAGAACGATCATCTGCGACCGGCGGTCCTTGGCGCCAGGCTTTTTTCGCTTCTGGGGTACTCGATTTGCGTCGAACACCCAGCCTCCATCTTTGAGTTCGCCACGCTTAGCCTGAAATATCGCGAGGCGCGCTCCGCCGCTTTCGAGCAGCGTCAGAAGTGCGAAATCGGCGCCACTGCCTGCTTCGGTTTCATCCTGCTCCTTTGATTGGTACTTGCTGTAAGAGCCCCACCAGCACTTCGTGGGCATGATGTCTAAATGAGCGGAGACAAGGCTGAGCAGGGTGTTGGAGCTCAGCAGGGATCCAAGCAGCGTGCCGGTGAGCGTTTCCTCATGCTCGCGCTGGGACTTGCTCATTGCCGAAATGAGCGCTGTGGCTAGCTCAAGTGAAGCATGGAGAATATTTGGCACAGCCGTCTCCCAGGAAGAGTGGCGCCATTATCCGTCCGATAAACTGCTGCCGACAACTTGTCCGTCTAGCTCCCAAAGCACGAGCCAGAGGGGTCGATAGGTTTGGTCGCTGCCAAGCAGTTTTCTAATCCGTTTCTTCCAGTCGGGAGGCAGCTTGTCGGTGTTCCACCCTGGTGCGCTACTGACAATTTGCTACAATCTGGGTGAAAGTACCCCACGGCCCCATTCTCTGAGTTCTGCGGAAAACGCCACCCTGTCTGCGTGATTGGCATTGATCCAATGGGTCTGAATCTCTTTGATTACGAAGTCTTCATAGATCCGTTCGGCGACGTAATCCATCCACTCAACCCAGAGCAAGACCCTAGTGCTGAAGGTGCGGCCATCTAGGGGCAATCCGGCGCCGCTGATCTTCCAATCCCCTAGGCCAAACTTGGGGTCTGTTTGCTCGATGGTGTAGCCCAAAGAGGTGAAATAGCGGACGGTGTATCGAATCGATGGGGCGCGCATAGTGGTCTCCGGCCGGCAGACCATATGGCGATATCAAAGGATGTCAAGCCGTTTGCCGGCGTCCTTTTGGTGGCTAGGGAGTCTGATCCTCGGTGGACCGTGTGCTGGGCAGAAGTTGGTCACTTTAAGCCAATTGATTTCCCGAGCCAGGTTCTATCGTAATGACGATAGAAGCTGAATGCGCCTGCCTAACCAAGCGACGGGCGCCTGGCCGAGTGGCTTTGGGCCAGTATCTCCTTTCGAGTTGGCATGACGCCGGGTTGCGCCTGAGGCGGCATCTGCCCCTACAATGCGCTGACGACGGGGGGGCTATCTATGGATGAGCAGGTCGAAGCGGCGTGCAGTGCGTTGGATGATTTTGCATCCGCGGTGGAGCGGACGTTTAGTGGGGTGACCAACCCCCTTCAACAGCAGATTGGTTGGATGGCGCCTGCGCTGACGCCCCAAGAAGTTGCCGCTGTTCCGGCACGATTGGCCCAGCGGATTAGGGATGCCGATCTTAGCTTCGATTCCAGTGATGGTGACGAGCAAGATCAAGCGGTCTTGATCGCCAGCCTTCCGGCCCAGCTCAGCATGCTTACTGGGAATTTGGGCAATCTAACGAGCGGTAACATAGGTCAGGGAGGTTGGGCGTATTTTGAGACGTTCAATCAGTGGGAGCGCACTCTGTTCCCAAATGGGGCTTGGGCCGAGCCGGACCCAGAGACGCTGCCGGGTAGGTTGCGGCGTCAACTGAAGCTAACCAGGAAGGCATTGGATGCCATTGTTGTGGATCGAGAGGCCCTCGAAGCCCAGTTGGCCGAAATCAAGCAGGGCGCACAGCTGATCGGCGACCTTCCGGTCGATGCTGAAATGATTGCAAATGCACGCAAGGACGTTGCCGCAGCACATCAGTCTGCAGTTGAAGCTGCGTCGAAGTCTAAGGTTGCAGCAGATGATGCTGCGTCGTCGTTCACTCGGATGGAGGCATTGGAGGTCGAGGCCAAAAAGGTGCTGGACGGGATCGAGGCCGTGTATCGCGCCACGACCAGCCATGCGCTCGCTGAGGCTTTCAATAGTCGGGCAAACGCCCTCCGGGTATCGGTCAGATGGTGGGTTGGGCTTTTGATCGGCGCGCTCGGCGCCGGTGCCTATCTTGGCTACCTGAGAGTCCAAGCAATCTCCGAACTGACGAAGGACCCGACGGCCCAGCAGTTCATGTCATTGCTTTGGGTTCAAGTCGCCCTTGGGACGCTTTCCCTTGCTGCGCCGCTGTGGGTAGCGTGGCTGGCGACCCGTCAGATAGCTCAGCGATTCCGTCTAGCCGAGGACTATTCATTTAAAGCATCCTTGGCGACAGCCTACGAGGGCTATCGGCGCGAGGCTTCACGTATCGACCCGGACTTTGAAAAAGACCTATTTGGGTCTGCGCTTCGCCACCTTGATCAAGAGCCGTTGCGTTTCATGGCAGAGACTGACCACGGGAGCCCTTATGCCGAATTCTTTGCGTCGCCAATGTTTCGCGACGCCCTAAGGAAGGTTCCGAACCTGTCTGAAGACCTCAGGGACCTGGTCCTCAAGGCTGTCAGGCGAACTGAGAGGCCTGGCAGGTTTAGGCCAAAAGATCCGCCTACCGGGAGTCGGGCAACGGATGATGATCAGTGATATGACAAGTTGAAGGGTCAGAAGTATCGACGTTTCAGCAGGCGAGCTCGTCCGCCCCACGATGGGGCGGAGGAGCTGGGAGCGAACTCCGCAGGTCTTTCACGCGCCCAAAGCGCCACCCGCAGATCCCGTTTCGGGCATTCTTCTACTGAGCCCTCCACGCTTTAGGTGGCTGGACGGGCCTTTGAGGTTGCGCCTCAAGGTCCGGTCTGACTGACAGTCTGATATGCCCTCAGCCAGTCCATGCCCTCAGCTACATCCAAGCGCAGCGAAGCGTAGGAGTGCTTGAGAAGGCGCGGGGGCAGCAGGCCGTCCCATTTTTGGCTGGCGAGGTTCTTGGCTTTGACCAGCAGCTCCTCGCTCATTGGTGCAGGCTGTGACGCGATTGCTGCGATTTCTTCCAGCAGATGGTTGCGGGTCTGCGAGCCTTTGGTGACCTCAACGCCGAGCCGGCCGGCCTGTGCGTTGACGTCTCTCGCGCCGAGGAGGCACGCAATGGCTTCGTTGGCAGCGTCCCCAGCCCATGTGAGGAGGAGGAAATGGCTTCCTTGGTCCAGTAGGACGTTCTCGTCGAGCCCCAGGTGCTCATAGGCGCTCTTGCCTTCCTCCAAGAAGCGGCTCGCCGTAGCGTCCAGAAATGTTGGACGTAGTTCACCGCGATAGAGCGCACGCATCGTCTGACGTATACGGGTATGCACACGCCCTCCGCTTCCGTTAAAGATCGGGGGGCTTCCACCTTTGGCTGCCAAGACGTAAATCGTCTTCTGTGCCTCATCGACCTGCTCCACTAGCCAGGTGCGTCCACCAAAGAGGATGCGCTGGCCGGCCGCGAGCATTTGCGTGATTGGCAAGGTTCCCAGGGTTTTCCCCGCCGCGACAATGCGGAACTCCTCGTCCGCCACGAAAGCAGCGTAGAAGGAGTAGTGATTGACCAGCTTGTCGCCGATCAGCCCGTGGAGGAGTAACCCGGAGCTGTCCTGGGTGAGCACGTCCTGCTTCCCAAGATGGCGCAGGAGTTCTACGAACGATTCGCTTGAGAGCCCTTGGAACGGCGCGCCGGACGCGCACAGCAGCTGATACGCTTGAGGGGCGCGCAGCCCGCCATACTGGGCGATTGCAGACAAAAGCTGCTGCACCAGTGTCGACAGATGAGCGCCGCCGGCGACGGGTGGTTCGAACCACTTGTCGATGAGGAGCAATGCAGAAGCGATGGACTGAACGGTGTCCAGCCTCAGGCGGGTCTTCAGATCGGAGTTGGAGTCGATCGCATCCTCGATGACGTATCCGCGGAGGATAGCCGGCTCGCCTTTGCGGCGACCTGATCGACCCATGCGCTGCCGCAGGCTGGCGACGGAAGGCGGCGTCCCGATCTGAGCCACGCTCTTCACGGCGCCTATGTCGATCCCCAGTTCTAGCGTATTCGTGCAGATTGCGGTTGCTGGGCGCTCCTTCTGCTTGAGCGCAGCTTCCGTGTCTGAGCGAATCTCCTTGGAAAGATTGCCGTGGTGCGGCCAGAACTCCCGCGGGCGATTGGCCTGCTCGCTGATCTCGTTCAGGAGGTGGGTGTAGCGCTCTACCTCGCGTCTGCTGTTGGGAAAAATCAGATTGTTCGTGCCGCAAAGCACCTCATGCAGATGCTTGGCAACGGCTAGCGGTGCCACTTCTTCGTGCTTGGCATCTTGGGGGGCAGGAGGCTCTTCAAACCCCTTAAGTATCAGCTGGAGTTCGTTGTTGCCCGACGGGGCATCGACGATTGCGGCCCTGCCGTCTGAGCGGAGGAAGGACGCCGCAGCCTGCATGTCTCCTAGAGTTGCCGACAGCCCAATCCGAGGGACTCTCCGTCCCAGGACGACCTCCACACGATGCATGAGCGACTGGAGTTGCTTTCCTCTCTCACTTCCAATGAACGCATGGAGCTCATCGACAATGACGAAGGCTGTTTCCTTGAAGATGCCCGCCACAGACGTGCCGCGATTGCACAGCATCGCCTCCAGGGATTCGGGGGTGATCAACAAGACGCCCGTTGGCTTCCTGAAGAAGCGCTGCTTTGTAGTTGAGCCGATGTCTCCGTGCCACGGCCAAACGGGGATATCCAGATCTTCGCATAGGCGATCCAGCCGCCCGAACTGGTCATTGATCAGTGCCTTGAGGGGGCTGATGTAGACGATCAGTCCATCTGTATCGCCGTTCAGAAGGTGGGTTAGGGCCGGAAGGAACGCTGCTTCGGTCTTTCCTGATGCGGTGCTGGCTGCGATGACGACATCGCGATCTGCCGGCAGGATGACCGGAATGGCCATTTCCTGCACCTCCCGCAATGCTTCCCATTGCTCCGCCCATAGGTAGCGCTGGACGCCGGGATGAAGCGAATGGAAGGCGCTGGAGGTGCTCATGTGCTCACAGCTTGAAAGAGGTCAGTTCGTCATCTTCGACCACATCAAGGTCGCCCTGGCCGCCAAGGTCAGGCTTGACCTCGACCGCGCCGATCAAGGACTGCCAGTCGGTGCCAAGATTTTGCTCAAGCACAGCAAGCAGATTGATGAAGGCGGTGATGGTGGTCCGAGGGGTGCGGAAGAAGCTGTCGCCGACGCGGTTGGCGCAATGCTCCATGAACTGATGAACGGCCTCGTCAGGAAGGAGATACTTGGCCTGGTCGCCGCCGGCATAGACGTGGCGGATCTTGGTCAAAAGAACGTAGAAGTCTTCTGCAGTAAGGCTGGAGAGGCGGACCACAGGTCCGCTGAAGTCGACCAGGCCGTTCGTGGCAAAGGTGTTCTGTGCGAGGCGGCTTTGCAGCGCTTGGTAGCTGTAGACACCGCGGCGAGTGTCCATCAGGAAATCAGGAGTTCCGCCCAACACGAAGCCTAAGCCAACTGCCGTTCCTTGGAGCGAGTCGTTGAGCATGCGCAGGAGCTGCTCGTAGTTGGAATTTCGTGCCTGAGCGTTGGCCAGCTTGTACAGGTTGACCAACTCATCTAGGCATACGAGCAACCCGCTGTAGCCGGCGAGGTGGATGAACCTGCCCATGAGTTTGAGCTGGTCATAGACGGATGCGTCGTCAACGATTGTGCGCACGCCGAGCGCGGCCTTGGCATCCGTACGGGTCGTGAACTCACCACGAAGCCACCGGATGGCATCGGATTTCAGCTGTTCATTTCCTTCCTCGAACCCGCGCCAGTAAGCCGCAATGACGTCCGCAAAATCGTAGCCGTTGACCAGCTCCGTCAGTTGTTCCAGCTTGGCGCGGATGACTTGTTCGGTAGGGACACCTTTTGCCTTGGATTCGGATTTTGCAGTAGCGATGAACTTCTCGACCACTGCGGGCAATGCGCCGCCTTCTGGCTTCGTTCGCGTCGCCAGATTCCGCATCAGTTCCGCATACAGCGAACGGGCTTGTCCGCCTGATGCATGAAGCCTGCGATCCGGGTTCAGGTCCGCACTGGCTACGACCAGCTTTCGCTCCATGGCAATGGCGCGAACCAGGTTGAGGAAGAACGTCTTGCCGGAGCCGTATTCTCCGATCACTAAGCGGAAGGAGGACCCACCATCGGCGAGCCGGTCGATGTCGCCGACCAGCGTCTCCACCTCGCGAGCGCGGCCAACTTGTATCAGGTGCTGTCCTGCGCGGGGGACAACGCCAGCGCGAAGAGACTGGACGACCGCGTCGCGGTCTTTAGTTCGAATAGGGTTACTCATTGCTCGATCTTCTCAATGAACTCGGGATTGATCTCCAACGGGTCATCGCCGTCGGAGAAGGGGATGTCATAGGCGTCGAAGGAGGCATCATTGATCTGCTCCAGCGCACCATCCAGCATCAACTCAAGGTCTGCAGCGCCGTCCTCGAGCTCGGCACGCGTCCAGCTCGGGCGAGAAAGCATCAGCCGGAGCAATGCGCTGTGAGACTCATCCAGGCCAAGTAGGCCGTTGCCGACCTCAGGCGTTTCCTCCAGAGATGCAGAAGGAGCATCTTCGTGGCTGAAGTTGGGCTCGTCCTCCGTGAAGATGGTCGCAAGGAGGGCGGACACCTTGGCCGTGTCGCGCTGCAGCGCGGCGATGCGCTCGGGATCCAGCTGCAACGAAGCGGACTGAGTGGACTGGGACTGGGTTTTGCCCGGCCTCGGCGCATGGATGTCGCTGAAGATCCGCTTGGGTTCGACACCTAGGGCCTTGTAGACCTTCTCTAGAAAGCGCACCTCCTCCGGCGACACCATTCCGTCCACTTGGGCGAGAGTTGCCATGGAAGCCGCAATCGCCTCTTTGGTGGCACTGTCCAGCGGATCGAGCTTTTTCCGCAGTGATGGCAGGGAAATGGGCGACGCGACAAGCAAGTCCAGGTGAGCACGCAGTCGACCGTGATCTGCCACGCTAAGGTGAGACCAGCCGTCGATCTCTAGGGAGAGATGCGCCAGCTCCTGCGCGCTGAAGGAGCCGTCTAATTGGGCAACCGCCGAGGCGAGCTGCAGGGTAAGGATGGCTGTTTGATACGCTGCGGCATCTGTTTTGTGCGACTGACCAGGTAGAAGCGCAAAGATCACGATCGGATCGGCTTCAGAAGGTGCACGTGCTCCCTCCAAGACATTTGGCTCCATCCCGACATTCATGCTTTCCAATACCCGGGCTAGATCGCGAACCCTTTCCCGGCCGAGAGGGCCGAGGCTTGGGCCGAACCGAGCGCTCAGCTCTTCCAACTGGATCGTCATGTTGCCTGCTTGGACGTCCTCTGCAATTGAACGGAGGGTGCTTCTTTGGCTCTCAGGCCAAATGCTGGGCGGCAGCAAAAGCAGCGCTTCCAGCGCATCCTTTGAAACGGAAGATCTTCCAACCAATCGGCTGTAGGGGCCGAGCTCGTCGGTACACTGCTGAACAACCTCGAGCAGGCCCTTCAGTGGGGCACGAAGGGCCGTGACGTCAGGAACGTCTCCGAACGTCTTGGGCTTGAGGGAGACGCCATACAGGGCGGGCGAAGCTGGTTGCCGTGCGAACTTCAGCTTGGTGCGGTTCTTGGGAAGCACCATGCCACTGCCAAACAGCTCGTGATAGCGCTCGATAAACAGGCGATCGAACTCATCGGCGCACCGGACTGCCGCGGTTCGCAGCGAAACCTCCGGGTTTAGCCGAATCCAGGCCAGAGCCAATTGAGCAGGGATGGGTGCCCGGTCAAGCGAACACTGGCCCAGCGCCAAGCGGACGTAGAAGGGGAGTTCGTAGGAGCGATCAAACAGGGGAACTGGCTTTGAGTAGAGCTTCTCTTCGACCGAATCCAGCTCCATCCAGTCCAGCAAGCTGTTGGTATATCCACGGATAGGACCATAGATCTCTCCATAGGTGGAGCCCAGCTTTCGGAGGGCCTGCTTGATAGCAGGCCAGTCTTTTCTCGATTCTGGGTCGGTCACCGAATCAAGCAGGACGCGGCGCTCTAGGCCGAAGAAGTAGAGACGGACGTAGCTGATTGAGCAATTGCTGTCGGTTCGGTCCGATGCCAACCAGGTCAGGTAGGCCCGCCGCTCGCTGGGTGACAGCTGAGCGTAGGCCAGCCAGTAGTTGGTGGAGCCTCTGTAATCGCCATATGGAGCGACGGCCAAGACGCTGTTGACCAAGCTGGGCTCGGTGTCGCCATTGGGGGAGTCGAGCTTGACGCCCGTGTAGAAGAGGCCGCCTTGAATGGCTACGCCCCCGATCTCGATCGTCTCATCGGCGCCTAGCCATCGGGTCTTCGCCCAGCCTTCGGGCGGGCGAGGGACGATGAACTCCTTTGAGGGAGTGTCAGAAGCGATGACGACGCGATGCAGTTCTTCCATTCCGGTAGCGGGCCCCGTTGCTGACGGCAATGGTGGAGGGACAGCTCTGGCGATGGCAGGCGGCGCCTGCTGACCTTGAGACGGTCCGCGATCATCGTCAGCGCTGGTCCTCAGTTCCGTCTCAACTTGGGTGGGGTCCGTGTAGGAAGCTCCATGCTCGGCAATATGTGCTTTCACTTCCTTCAAGTTCCCGGGCCGGCTTGCGCCAGTCACCTGGGCCCCATGGGCCGTCAAAGATGCTGCGAGCCTTTGAGCTACGTCTGCTGCTCCGGGAATTTGGACCTGCACCTGTTCCGCAAAGGTCTGGGCAGCCTTTCCTGCAGCAGAGCGTTCGGCTACGGCCTTCATTGCCTCTGCCAGATTTCCAGCTTTCTTACGGGGGGCGGAATGAGTGGAGGTCTCCAGGCTCTGGTTGCTTGGCTCTAGCTGTGAGACCGAAAAGTCCGGGCCTAGGTCGTGCTCATCGGCCATGGCAAGGGCGGCACTGGTAAGAACCCCCGGGGAAGTCCCCGCGTCTGGAGGCGAAAGGGCCATTTCAATTGTGCTTGGGCCGCCGGCCGCCGCCCCGTGAGAAACCGGGCCGGGCACTTGGGACGGTGAGCCACCCAAGCCGGAAGAGTGGAGGGCGGGCGGGCCAGAACCCTTAGATGGCCCGACAGGAATAGCTGCCTCGTCGCGAATCGACGTCGGCCGCCTGACGGGCTCCTTGGGCACTGCCCTGGGCGCTGAGGATTGGATGAGCTCTGCCAGAGTGGGTTCTGACACCGGTGCTGTGGCTGGGGCGACCTTCCTCTCAGCCCGCCATCTGAGCCAGACCCATAGGGCAAATCCTATAAGTGTGGCGATGCCGAGACCGATCCAAATCTCTTTTGGAATCAGCCAAATAACGACCAATACACCGACGATCCAGCCGGCGGCGGATTGCTTCCTTTTTCTCGCCACGTGGCCCCCTGCCTACGGCGCTTCCTTTAAGGCCATAGTAACGCCAGAGGCGGGACCGATGCCCGGCTTGCGTTTCAGGGTAGAGCCGGCTGAGCCACCTGATCTCCAGCGAGTTTGGTCCGAGAGGCGATTCTTGGAGGCCGCTGAATGCGGGCTCAGACTCTTCACGGAGCTGGACCGAAGACTCTATAGGGACGGATTTGATTCGGGAAGCCCTCGACCTAGTTTGCCAATTCAGCGAGCCATCGATTTGGGCTCATGCGGAAAACATGTAGGATTTCCGCTGGTTGGCGCCCCAGGACCTCAGTGGACGTTGCGTTAAAGTAGTCTGGGACACAAGTCGACGAAGTGCTGCTCAAGGAGGATGCAATGGGAAGGCGGAGAGGAATACCAGGCTTTTCTTGGAAACGAGCAAGCGGCTTGTCAGCGGCAAAATCCAAGTTGTCCAGACAGATCGGTGTGCCGCTCACGCGTGCGGGACGCCAGCGAAAAATGGGGAAGGCCTTGGGTTGTTGCGTGCCCGCAGCTTTTCTCATACTCGGGGGATTGGGATCAGCGGTGGGCCTCGGGAAGGTCGTAGTAGCTTGGGCCATATAGGAAAGCCCTGCCCGGGTCCGGACTCAGTCATTCCACATGAAACGTAGAGAGAGTTGACAGAATGGCTGGCCGCTCAGCTTTTTGGCAGCCAGCACTCAGATCGAACGCTTCAATGTAGAGCAGCCGAGTCGTGCAGCTTCGCTTTGCCGACGACGCGGGCATCCTTTCGGATTTCATCATCGATGCGGCTCTGCTGGTGGATCAAAAGCGCGCCCAAGAGTTCTGCGTCATCCAGTGTTTCTGCAGCAGCCAAGTAAACCAGCGCTGCGACACGGCGGCGGCGGCGCGCTTCTTCCTGACGTTGGGCTTGCTTGGCTTTGCTCGCTTGACGTTGTGATGCCAACAGCTCGCGCGCCTGAAGCTGGGCGAGCCGCTCGGTGGCCCTCTGGATGCGCTCATGGTAGTGATTGGTTGCGGTCATGGTGAATTCCTTCATGAGGTTGAAACCAGTCAACCAAAGAAGTTGATGCCGTCAAGATCGCTCGCATCTGAAAATGTACGAACGTGCAACGCTCAATGAGCGCTCAAAAAACATGCTTAAAAGAACAGTGCAAGAGCGCACTTAGGTGTAACTCCGTTACACGTGCGCAAAGGGCTTCGCCCCTTGGACCCCAAGCGGATTCCCGCTTGCGAAGAGAAAAAACAAAAGCATAAAGACTCCGACCAATCACGGAGATCTCAATGGCTATCTACCACACCAGCGTCAAAACCTTCAGCCGTGCGCGAGGCCAGTCCGCCGTCGCAGCGGCCGCCTATCGCGGCGGCCTGCGCCTTAAAGACTTTCAGACAGGACAAGTGCACGACTATCGGCGCCGCGGTGGCGTCGTCGCAAGCAGCTGCCTGGGCCCTCCAGGAGCGCCGCCATGGGCCCTAATTCCAGGCGAACTCTGGCCCGCGGTCGAAGCGGCCGAGCGTCGCAAAGACGCAACGATTGCACGCGAGTTCGAAGTGTCGCTGCCACACGAGCTCGATGCCGAACAGCGCAGTGAACTTGCTTGGGCGATTGCTGACGTGTTGGTAGCCCGCTATGGGTTCGTCGTCCAAGCAAGCATCCATTCGCCGCCAACCACTGACGGTGTGAACCACCACGTCCACATCCTGGCAAGCACACGACGGATCACCGGAGAGAGGTTTGGTGACAAGACCACAGAGCTGGATGGTGGTCCGACGGGGCGTATCGAGGTGGAGTGGGTTCGCGAGGCCGTGGCGTCCACGATCAACTCGCATCTGGAGGCGGCTGGCATCCGTTCCCGGGTGGACCATCGCAGCTTGGAGGAGCAGTCCCAGACAGCATTGTTGGACGGTGATCCGATTCGGGCAACGCTGCTATCTAGGGAGCCTACCCGGCATCAAGGAAAGGTCGCGACGGCGCTTGCCAGGAGAGGTCAGGCCACCCACGTCGAAGAGACCAACCTGTCGATTCAGCAGGAAAACGACCAAGAGTTCGAATCGCTGATCCAAGACGCTGTGGCTGAGGGGCGTGCCATTGGACTTCCTCCCACGCACGATCACCGGGCTGCCCTCGCTGAGCGAGCCAAGCAGAAGTCTGCCGCGCCGTTCCTCGCGGTCGGCGATCTCAGGATTGAGGGAGTGATGGGCATTCGCCTACCTCCCATTGAGAACGGTGTCTTGAGGCCAGAGCGCCCCCCGAGGCAGTGGAACTGCCTCGAGTGGATTGATGTTGCACTGAGAGACCTGTGGGAGATCACCCAGGCCCGCGCTGATTTGGCTTTGGGCGTTGTTAGGGAGTGGCTTGCAGGTGTGCGCCGTCACGTGGTCCGCTTTGGTGACACCGCCCAGGCACACCCGTTGGTCGCACCTGTTGCGGTCAAGATCCGCTCGCTCAAGCAGGCGTTGCTGAGAAGGGGGCGGAGGGAGAGCGCGGTCCGGCGAGCAGACCGTCTTCACCACATGGCGCAGCAGCAGTGGGAGAGCTTCAACGCGGACCACCCACGAGAAGGGAGCCAGTGGTCGCCCAAGGAATGGGCCAAACGCCGAGAGAGGCGTCTGGCTGTGCTCGAGATGCGGTCAATCGAGTTGGCTAAGGCCCAAGAGATGGCGACTCAGCCGGCGCTGGACGCCGCCGAAAGCGACATCCTTCAACAAGCGTCGGAGTTGGCTCAGTCTTGCGATGAGTTCCCCCCATTCGTGTCGCCGTCGGTGCGCAAGGACCCGCTGGTGCCTCGGCCTGGTCCGACATCGCGTCCTTCGGCGCCGAATCCATAAAGCGAGAGGCCCCGCAGTTGCGGGGCCTCTTCTTACTCAGTGCAGACCAGGTCGTCTGCCCAGTTTTGGCTTCGGACCGGGCATCGGCGTGTTGATCCTGCTGCTCCGCCATTGCTCCATTGATTCCGGCATTTCCGGTGGTGGGAGTGAGCGGTCAACGGGCATTCTCAGCGATGTGCCGGCTGCGGGCGGGGGAGTAAAGCCCCCAGGGGGCGTAGTCGGTCCCCACTGCCTAATCAGTTCGGCGGCGACATCCAAAGCATGCCGAACATCTACGTCGCGATCGTCAATGTCCCGACTCGGGGTGCTGACCATGAGGGCGCTGAGCAATTGGCTGGCGATGTGGAGCTGTGTGTCGTGGCGCATAGGGCCTTCCTTTCGTTGGTAGAAAGCCTATCCAAGCACCCATGCCCATAGTCGCCAAATGAGAAATGAGAGAAATTTCACATATCTGAACATCCAATTCGACCATAGATCTCATCCTTAGATGTATCTCCGCCCCTGCGGCCATCGGGCCGCCTTGGTTGGCTGGTTTGCTAGCCGACCGCTCCTCCATCGGTGGGAGGCCTGGTCATCCGGGGAAGCAGTACCAACCGTACCCAAGACTGGCTATGATCGAGGAAACATCTAAAGGAAACCTGTCAAACAGGCTTTCTGCAACGGAGAGAATTGGTTAGATCCGTGGTGATCCGATCCCACTCTCTCCGCCATATCATCGTAAATAATTGATTTATATCATTATTTTCATGATTTGATTGATTGTTAAATGGGACACAAGTCGGGACGCATCTCCCGCATGCGCATCCCTCACAATCTCGTTCGAGCTGCTTCCGGCAACTTCTCTTTCCGCCAACGTGTTCTTGGTGACCTACACGCAGTTGTGGGTCTTAGGCGCATCAAACGCGCTCTAAACACCCCCGACACTAGCTGCGCTCGTATGCGCGCAACCGTTCTCGCGTCAAGCTATGCTCAGGCCTATGGCTTGCTGCGAGAACGGCCGCACCCCGCGACGTCCCCCGGGATTGAGTAGCACGACGGTTTGGAGTCCAATCCTCAACGACAAGGAGATTGGACGTGAAGAAGCGCTTTTCCGAAGAACAGATCATCGGCTTCCTGCGCGAGGCGGAGGCCGGCATGCCGATCAAGGATCTGTGCCGCCAACATGGCTTCAGTGAGGCCTCGTACTACCTGTGGCGCAGCAAGTTCGGTGGCATGAGCGTGCCCGACGCCAAGCGGCTCAAAGACCTGGAGGCCGAGAACACGCGCCTGAAGAAGCTGCTGGCCGAGCAGATGTTCGAGAACGACGTGATAAAGGATGCATTGCGAAAAAAGTGGTGACCGCACCGGCGCGCAGGTTGCTGGTGCGGAGCATGGTCGAGAAAGGGCTCAGTGAGCGGCGTGCGTTGGTGGTTGCACGCATGAG